>JAGLWJ010000314.1 GCA_023133475.1 Phycisphaerae bacterium
CCGAAGGGGAGCGCGTAGAAGGGAGCGTGAAAAATGGAGCGTGAAAAACTGAGAAAACGGCGCAATCACAGTTGTAGGACGGGTTTCACCCGCCGTTGTGGTCGCTCCTTTACGGTCGCGGTGCTGATCGGGGCAGCCCTGACACATGGATAAGACGAGCTTGACATCCTTTCAGCACCCTTTATACCATCCGTACTGTGTGTTCGGATAACTCAATACGCTGTTTAGCAAGGAAAGAAACATGAACGGATTAGCCAGAATTGCTCTGTGTGGTGTAATGTTTGGGTTGGTGTCAGCCTCGTCTGGCCTGGCGGCAGAGGAAAAGAAGGTTGACAACCCGCAATACAAGCATTGGGCACAATTCAAGCCCGGCAGCTATGCCACCCTGAAGATGGTCGCCATCGTGGCGGGCACCACAAGCAATGTATCAATGACCCGCACCCTCAAGGAGATCACTGCGGAAAAAGCCGTCGTGGAGATAAAGACGATCATGCAAGTGGCTGGACAGAATATGGAGCAACCGCCGACCCTCCAGCCTATCCCCGCCAAGTTCACCGAAAAGGAATTGAAAGAGCAGCAAAAGCAGGAGCAGGAAGGCAAGATCAAGGAGGGCAAGGAAGAGATCAAGGTCGCCGGCAAAACATTCAAAGCCAAGTGGGTGGAGACAGAGTTCAAGCAGAGCGGCATGACCATCAAAAGCAAAACCTGGACCAGCGAGGAGGTCCCAGGTCAATTACTCCGCACGGCTTCCACCACCGAAGGGTCTGTACAGACCAAGTCCACCGGCGAGTTGGTGAAATTCAAAGCCATCAAAAAATAACCAGACCCGCTAGAATGAAGAATGGAGAATGGAGAATGGAAAATGGAGAATGGATGTAGGGCGGGTTCTACCCGCCGTGCGATGCCACAACGGCGGGTGAAACCCGCCCTACAACGGTGATTACACCGTTTTCTCGGTTTTTCACGCTCCCTTTTTCACGCTCCCTTTTACGCGCTCCCCTTCGGGTCGCCGCTAAACGTTGCGGATTTGTCGCCGCTAAACACGCCGGCGTAGTTGCGATCACCGCGCTTCTCCATTCTCCATTCTCCATTCCCCATTCCCCATTCCGTCCTATCCGCCCGCCGCTCCGGTTATCAACCATTGCCAGATCAGGGTCTTGAGATTGAACATGGCGTGGAGGGCGATGGGGCCTATCAGTCCCCCACTACGCTCGTACTGGATTCCCAGGATGATCCCGAACAGCGTCAATGCCGGGACCACCTGCGGTTGCTCCTGGTGCGCCAAGCCGAACAGAACGGCTGTCACCAACACCGCCACCCAGCGCATCCGGGTCAAACGCAGAATCAATGTCTGGAGCATCCCGCGGAAGAAACACTCCTCGGCGAGAGGCGTGATTAACACCGTGCCGATCCAGAGCATCCCCGGTGCCCAGGCCGGCTCCGCCGGATCACGCAATGCCTCGAGCACCCGATGCTCGTGAAACGCATAGGCGGGGTCGAACAGCAGGAAAATCCGCTCGGTAGCCTCCAGGGTGAGTTCGCACAATGCCCCGGCGGCGAGCAGGTAAACCACCGCCATGCCCACCGGATGCAGGATGCCCCGCCCGCCCAGGAGAAAACCCCGCCACCCTCCGCGAAAGCAGCGTGCGCCTACCCAAAGACACAACCCCACCCCGACCGCCTGCCCCACGGAGTTTATCCCAAGCTGAACCGCCTCGGTGGTGGTGCCTTCTCCCCACTCCCTCCAAAGAGAATGGAGCAAAGCCGATGCAAAAACCCATCCGCAAAACGGCACGATCGCCGGCAACGGAGTAATACGGTTGCCCCGCACCCTGGACCCTGCGAGCGGGTCGAGCCCCTCCCGTCGCCAGTGCACCACCATCGCCAGAAGGACGACAGCCAAACCAGCCACAAACAGGGCTTCTGCCGCAAAATCGAGCGTCTCCGGTGCCACGCCTGCAATAACCGTGTTGAGCAATGCAATACCTCCGACTAAACTGATACAACTGTCAAACGCGGAGAGCATCGGTGCCCAGTGTATTGGACAAAATCGTGGAGACCAAGCGCCGCGAATTGGAATCGCAACGGGCCATCCTCCCGCAGGCGGACCTGGCTGGTGCGGCTCGCGATGCCTCGCCACCACGCGATTTCTTCAACGCAGTCACCCGCCCCGGCGACATCCGCCTGATCGCCGAGATCAAAAAAGCCTCCCCGTCAGCCGGGGTCATCGTGGAGCAGTTCGACCCGCCCTCGATCGCCCACGCCTACTACCATGCGGGTGCGTCGGCTTTGAGCGTGCTCACCGACCAGACTCATTTCCAGGGGCGGCTCGAATATGTTAGCCAGGTTCGCAAGGTCTGCCCTTTGCCGGTTCTGCGCAAGGACTTCACCCTGGATGAGTACCATGTATACCAGGCTCGAGCCGCCGGGGCGGATGCCGTGCTGCTCATCGCCGAGGTGCTGCCGCCGAGCCGGATCGACGAGTTGGCGGGCTTAGCCGGCGAATTGGGCATGACTGCTCTCATCGAAACCCACGACCCCGACTTGCTGTTGAGCGTGGCTGAGCGGGTGAAGCGTTTGCGTGGCCCGGTGTTGTTGGGCATCAACAACCGCAATCTGGCTATCCAACAGACGGATATCCGCACCACGGTGCGGTTGGCTCCGCTGGTTAAAGGGGTTGTGCCGGTGGTCTCGGAGAGCGGCATCAAGACGCGGGCGGATGTGTTGGCTGTGCGGAAGGCTGGGGTGGCTGCCATTTTGGTGGGTGAGTCGATCCTGCGGGCGCGGGATATGGGGGCACACATAGCGCATCTCTTGGGGGTAACTTCGTAGGGTGGGTGGAGCTAATAAGTCCAAAGTCCCTAGTCCAAAGTCCAAAGTCAGAAACCAACGGGACTTTGGACCTTGGACTTTGGACTACCTGAGTGATTGCTCAATGCCAGATAACGTCTGCAACATAGCCGCCTATCTGCCGCTGATGGCTCAACGGGTGCCCGATCAGCCTGCCGTCGTGGGCACCTCCGGGCGAGACCGCAACGGTCGGGCTTGCTACACCAAACTTTCCTTCCGCGAACTTGAAGCCCGGTCCAACCGGTACGCCAACGGCCTTAGCAGTGCTGGTATCGGGCGCGGCACGCGGGTGCTGGTGATGGTGCGCCCCGGGCTGGGGTTCATAGGCCTGATATTTGCACTGTTCAAGATAGGGGCAGTTCCGATCCTGATCGATCCTGGGATGGGCATCAAACGCCTGCTCGAATGCGTCCGCCACGTCAAGCCGCAAGCATTTGTTGGCATTCCTCTGGCCCATGCGGTGCGAGTGCTCCGCCCGAGCGCTTTCGGGGCGGTCAAGCACGTCGTGACAGTAGGCCGACGCTGGTTCTGGGGCGGCCCGACGCTGGGCGGGCTGGCTGAACGGGCTTCGAGCGAATTCGAGATGGTTCCCACGCGGGCTGACGAGACTGCGGCTATCCTCTTCACCAGCGGCAGCACTGGCCCGGCTAAAGGCGTGGTCTACGAGCACGGCATGTTCGACGCCCAGGTGCGGGCCATCCAAACCTGCTACGGTATCGAGCCGGGCGAGGTGGACCTGCCGGCATTTCCGCTCTTTGCACTGTTCAGCACTGCCATGGGCATGACCTGCGTCATCCCGGACATGGACCCCAGTAGGCCGGCGACGGTCGAACCAGCCAAAATCGTCGAGGCAATACAGGACCACGCCGTCACCAACACATTCGGTTCACCGGCAATATGGAACCGGGTGGCACAATACTGCGTGCAGCGAGGGATCACCCTGCCCACGCTACGACGGGTACTGATTGCCGGGGCACCGGTCTCTTACCAGTTAATCGAACAGATGCACCAAGTGCTGAATCCGTCAGCCGACGTGCATACGCCCTACGGCGCCACCGAGTCACTGCCCGTCTCGTCGATCAGCGGGCGGGAGGTGCTGGACAAGTGCCGCGAAAGCAGCCGCCAGGGAGCGGGTACCTGTGTAGGCCGACCGCTGCCCGGCATCACGCTTAGGATAATACGCATATCCGACGAGCCCATCGATACCTGGTCGGACGACCTGGTGCTCTGTCACAGCTCGAATGAGGGATTAGGGGTGGGGGTGGCCCATGGCTTTAGC
>JAGLWJ010000315.1 GCA_023133475.1 Phycisphaerae bacterium
CTAAAGCGATGGGCCACCCAAAGCCGTGGGGGGGGCGAATCGGCGGACTATTCGTGTCCCCCACCGCTAAAGCGATGGGCCACCCAACGGATCGGCGAGATTGTGGTCCGTGGGGATGTGGTCACGAAGGAGTATGACGGGCTTCCACAAGCCACCGCCCAGGCGAAGATCAAAGATGGGCAGAGCCTCTGGCACCGCATCGGCGATGTGGGCTATCTCGACGAGGCTGGTCGGTTGTGGTTTTGCGGCAGAAAGGCCCACCGCGTGAGCACCGAGAACACCACCATGTTCACCGTGCCTTGCGAGGCGGTCTTCAACGAACACCCCGAGGTGTACCGGTCCGCCCTGGTCGGTGTAGGCCTCCCAGGCCGACAGGAACCGGTCATCGTCATCGAGCCCGAGCCGGGCAAGTTCCCATCCCGAACACGGATGGCGGGTTTCCAGCACGAACTGCTCGAACTGGGGCAGCAAAACGAACTGACTTGCTCGATCAAGCGGGTCCTGTTTCACCGCGCGTTTCCGGTGGACGTCCGCCACAATGCGAAGATCGATCGGGAAGCGTTGGCCTGCTGGGCAGCGGAGCAGTTGCGATGAAGGCCCTGGTCACGGGTGGGGGTGGTTTTCTGGGCGGCGCCATCGCCCGCATGTTGCACGAGCGTGGCGATCAGGTAACGGTCTTAGGCCGCCACCGGTATCCACACATCGAGCGGCTTGGCATCGGAGCCATTCAAGGCGACCTCCGCGACCGGGAGGCGGTGTGCCGCGCCGTGGAGGGGGTCGAGGTTGTCTTCCATGCCGGTGCGGTGCCCGGCATATGGGGTCCGCGGCGTATGTTCTGGGACATCAACGTCGGCGGCACCCGCAACGTGTTGGCAGCCTGCCGCGAAACTGGGGTAGCTAAATTGGTCTACACCAGTTCTCCGAGCGTGGTTTTCGGCGAGGGCGAGCTGTGTGGGGTGGACGAGTCAGTGCCCTATCCCGACCGCTATCTGGCTGACTATCCCGAGACCAAGGCTGTCGCGGAGCGCGAGGTGCTGGCAGCCGATGACCAGACCCTTTCGACGGTGTCATTGCGTCCGCACCTGATTTGGGGCCCGGGTGACCCGCATCTGATCCCACGTGTGCTGGATCGGGCACGGCGGGGGCGGCTGATGCAGGTTGGTGACGGGTGCAATCTGGTGGATATCATCTATATCGACAATGCTGCCGAAGCTCATCTGCTGGCAGCCGACGCCCTTGGGCCTGGAGCTGCTTGTGCCGGGCGGGCGTATTTCATTAGTCAAGGCAAGCCGGTTGCCCTGTGGCGTTGGTTGAATGAGATCATCGAAGCGATGTCGATCGCACCGGTCCGCCGCACCATCCGCTACAAGACTGCCTACCGCCTCGGCGCGGTTTTCGAGGTGCTCTACAGCCTTGCCGGCAGAAGCACAAAGAGGGAACCGCCGATGACCCGGTTTTTGGCGGCACAGCTTGCAAAGTCTCACTATTTTGACATTTCGGCAGCGAAGCGGGATTTTGGTTATGCCCCGAGGGTGACGACTGCCGAGGGTGTGGAGTGTCTTCTCACATGGTTGCGGGGGGTGATGGTGTAGGGTGGGTGGAACCTGCCGCAGGCAGGTGAAACCCACCATTCAGTTCCGAGTTCCTCTTGCCTGTTCTCAGTCAATGCGGTGGGTTGCGCTTCGCTCCGCGAAGTTCCACCCACCCTACAGATGCTATTCCCCATTCTTCGCGCCCTTTTTACGCGCTCCCCTTCGGGTCGCCGCTAAACGCTGTGGATTGTCGCCGCTAAATACCGTCACGCGATTGCGATTACCCCATTTTCTCCATTCTCCATTTCTCTTCTGGTCGGGATTTCACAAAACTGCGGAAAGCGGGTACACTCCGTCGATCAAACTTGAACTTCACCCGAGGGTGAAGTCGGTAATGCGAAGCTGCCGGTGGGGCAGTGCAGGGAGATTATGTCAACAGCGGATCGAATTGTCATCACGGGAGTCGGCCTTACCTCTCCGATCGGGGACTCACTGGAGACGCTCCGGGCCAACCTGCTCGGTGGCGTGGCGGGTATCTCCACGATCGAGACGCGATTCATGGGCGAGGTGTTCGCGGGCGTCTGCCGATACGACGAGCGCAAGTACCAAAAAGCCAAAGAACGCCGGCGGGGAACCCGGGTAGGGTCCATCGCGATTTACTGCGCCGGCGAAGCCGTGGCTCGGGCCGGGCTCGATTCGGGTGGTTTGGACCTTTCGCGGGTGGGCGTCTACCTGGGCGTCACCGAGCATGGAACCGTCGAAACCGAGAACGAAATCGACGTCATCCGCCAGTTCGATTACGACACCAAGTACTGGTCGCATCACCACAATCCCCGCACGGTAGCCAACAATCCCGCCGGTGAGGTGACCCTCAACATGGGCATCACCGGCCCACACTACACTCTGGGCGCCGCCTGTGCAGCCGGCAATGCCGGCTTGATCCAGGGCGTGCAGATGTTGCGGTTGGGCGAGGTGGACGTTGCCCTGTCCGGCGGCGTCTCGGAATCCATTCACTCGTTCGGCATCTTCGCGAGCTTCGCCAGCCAGAACGCCCTGGCGGTGGGCGGCGATCCCGCGCAGGCTTCGAGGCCTTTCGACAAGACCCGCAACGGCATTGTGGTTTCCGAGGGCGGATGCGTGTTTGTCCTCGAGCGTTTGCCCGATGCCCTGCGGCGTGATGCCGGGATACTCGCCGAGGTGGTGGGATATGGGATGAACTCCGACGCGAGCGACCCGGTCATGCCCAACACCGAGCGACAGGTGCAGTGCATAGCCCTGGCGTTGGAGCGGGCTGGGATTGAGCCGGGCGATATTGACCTGGTCAGCACCCACGCCACCTCGACCGAGGTGGGTGACGCACGGGAGGCGGCGGCCATCCGGCAGGTTTTCGGCGATTATCACAACGTCTACGTCAACAACACCAAGAGCTTCATAGGCCATGCGATGGGAGCGGCGGGGGCATTGGAGCTTGCCGGCAACCTGGGGTCGTTTGCCGATCAGGTGGTGCATCCGACGATCAACGTGCGGGAACTGGACCCCGAGTGTGCAATACGCAATCTGGTGTTGAATGAGCCGCACCGTGTCGAGAAAGTGGATTTTGTGTTAAATAACTCGTTCGGTATGCTGGGGATCAACTCGGTGGTGGTGGTCAAGCGTTACGTGGCTTGATCTGCCGGACGGAGTGCCCTGGAGAACGGAAGTCAGCGAGGTATCAAGGAACAGCATGACACACGATCAGGTCAAGGAAATCGTATTGAATATCATCAAGGTGGTGGCGCCGGATGCGGACGTGTCCGACCTCAAAGGCGATGTCCGCCTGCGCGATCAACTGGAAATGGACTCCATGGACTTCCTCGACATCGTTATGGAACTGCGCAAGCGGTACAAGATTGAGGTCCCCAAGGAGGATTATCCGCGGTTGGCTTCTTTGGATGGCTGTGCCGAGTACCTCACACCGCGGCTGCAAGGTGTCGCAGTCAGTTAGTGCTCCGTGACGCATGCACACTGATGGTTGGGTGGCGATAGACTCGTGGCGGCTGGCGTCCTCTTCCGAGAGCCCCCGGCGGTGCCGTTGGGAATTCCGAACGTCGGGTCTGCGGACCCGACCTACAAACTGCCGCGAAGGGCGGAATCGGTTCGGCCAGAGCCTCGCCCTCCCGGTTCAACCCGCCGCGCCATGCCCAAAAGGCGGGTGAAACCCGCCCTACAACGATGATGCGCCGTTTTCCCCGTTTTTCACGCTCCATATTTTCACGCTTCCTTCTACACGCTCTCATCTACGCGCTCCCCTTCGGGTCGCCGCTAAACGCTGTGGACTTGTCGCCGCTAACCCGAATATTTCACCGCGGAGCACGCAGAGGGTTGAGAGGTAGGGAGTGATTGCAATTAGCGTTGAACCAACAATAAACACACTGCCAAAACCCGACACACCCTAATTTAGCTGTAACTTCTTTCCAGGGAATACTCTGCGATCTCCGCGATCTCTGCGGTGTGAGAAATGCGGGTTAAACATCCCCGCCTGCGTTACCACGATTTCTCAATTCTCAATTTTCCCCGTGGTGATTAAGATGCGATTGCCCTGGGGGTGAAACCCGCCGCGCCATGCCCAAAAGGCGGGTGGAACCCGCCCTACTAATCCAGCCAAAACTTTTTGTTCTTGATGCGTTCGGGGGCGTACTCTTCGGTTACGAAGCTAAGAGACTTGCTGCACATGGCTTCGACTTCCATCTTGAAACCGTTTCTGAGCATTTTCTTGATCTCGCGTTCCCACGGCCGCTTACCCTTGAACCAGGGATATGCCAGAATCTGCTTGGCCCGCTTCACGTCGTTGGCGTCCAGCTCGATCTTGACGTTGTCCGTCAGATCGTATCGCTCGAAATCGAAACTGGAGACGCCGATGTATCGGGCGTCAGGGACCGCCATGCGAGACGACTCGTAGGCGAGATTGATCGAACCCTGCTTGATCACCGAATAAATGTAGTACCCCCAGGGATCGTTATCCAAAAGCACGAAGACCGGCAGCTTCAGCTCATCGTGCATGCGGCGGAGCAAACGGCGGACCCCGCGTGGCGGTTGGCCGTTGCCGTGGGTTAGAATGCACTTGTGCTTCTCCCAGAAGCGGTCTTCGACGAACCGCCGCCAGACCGTGTCTTTTTCGAGATGCAGCACGAACTTCGCCCCGCACTTTTTGAACTGGATGACGTCAGGCTCGACAATGCTGGGGATCGCATATCCGCCGCTGCCCAGATGAGTGGCGTCGATGGTGTCGCCGGTGTCCACGAAAGTAAGCTCGCCGATCAATGCCCCCCGACCGGCTGCGAAAACGTGCAATTCCTCACGCAGAGAATCGACCGCCACCTCCAGGTCCTCGATGATGGGGTCCGACTCGCTCTGATCCTCGAAGGTCTTCTCGTGGGTGCCCTTGATGGTGTGCTTGGCCAGGTAGTAAATCTGCCGGATGCTGGCGGTTTTGCCGCTGTCGATTAGTTCCTTGACCTTCGACCCCACCAGAACGGTCTGCATAAAGCGTTTGGCCTGCCCGTAGTTGAACAGGTTGCGCCCCTGGGCCTTGTCGCCCATCTCGATGTAACCGGTCTTCTCGTTGAACTCGATGTTGCTCAAGGCCCGGATGGGAACGTTGATGGTGGGGTCGCGGCGGTGGTGGGCACTGTCCACGATCGACTGAGCCAGCTTCTCAATCCTGACACCCGCCTCACCTTTGCCCTTGTGCTTGCGGGAAGTAGTCGGTTTCCTGGTCATGATTGGTTACCGCTTTCTTCTGGTGGTTTTGGTCTTCGCGGAGGCCCGGCGTCGCTTGTTCGGCGGGTTGCCCGTGCTGCTGTTGAACAGTTCTCCCTGGCCTATGGGTGGATCATCAGCGTCCACCACTACGGTGTTGTCCAGTTGCGGGTCTGCATCCGTGCGTTTTTTGACGACCTTGCCGTGCTCGTCGAATTCCATATCGGCTTCGGTGGTGAACTGCTCCGCCAGCGCCAGCAGCGAACGGCGAAACTCATCCTTATCGCAGACGGTAATCGCCCGCACCGATTCGACCACCTCATTGATGTAGCGTGTGAACACATCGCGGCGTTGCGAATAGTGCTTGCGTTTCCGCTTGCGCCGCAGATAGGTTCCCAGTCGCCGACCGCACTCGGAGATGGCCAGCTTGATCTCCTTGCGAATCTCGTCGTAGTCGGCGATGGCCTCCTTCGATTCGGAAGTGAACGGAACCCACACGCTGGCCATGTGCACCAGGATCACTAATGGAGCCTGGGGCAGTGCCCCGCGAGCCTGGGAAATACCGTACTTGTTCCACTTGGTCTCCAGGATGGCTTTGAACGTGCAGCAGGCGCTTTGCCGGTAGAGCAACGGCACGCGATTGGCGAAGCGGATTACCCGGGCCTGGGATGTCTCCGGTTTGCCGTTGCGGCTGCCGTTGGCCAATTCGGCGGCTAGTTGCCCGCCATATGCCAAACCTACCTCGATTTGAAACGGATTGCCGCGATAGACAGCCGGATGGCGGGTGGACGCCGTGTAGAACTCCGCCTTTACGCCCTTGAGCAACCCGCTAAGAATGGCTTCAGCCCCGATGGGCGAAAGGCAGTTGGTGCTCGGAGCCATGATTCGAGTGCCTTGCAGGGCGTTATAGACCCTTTCGATGGCGTGCGGATCGAGCGAGTTCACCCACGTCAGTGGGGTAATATCAGCCTTGGCGCAAACTGACGCGGCGATTGTCTGGCTAACGCGGGAGAATTCCTTCTGTAGAAACTCGCCGACCTTTTTGATCGGGGTTTCCTTAAGCATCTTCATCAAGGTCCCCAGTTCGATACCGTATGGGTGGGGTTTGATCTCGCGGGGTTCCTCGGGGAGTTGGTCGATGGTGCGCGGGTATTCGCTGCGTTCCCCGGTGGAAGCGCGGTATGTGATGCAGGCGTGCGGGTTGGCGATGGCGGTCTGCTCGATGTATTCGTCGATGGACTGTCGGCCTTTGCTGTAGTTGCCCTCCAGGTCGATCTGGACGATGGTGCCGTGGGGGAAATCGACGTCGGCCGGTTCGTCGCGGATTACTTCGGGGCGATTTTTTT
>JAGLWJ010000316.1 GCA_023133475.1 Phycisphaerae bacterium
CCTCACGCAATACATGCCCACGCAAGCGTGGGCATGGCACCCGGCATGCCCTAATTTAGCTGTAACTTCTTTTTAGGAAATACTCTGCGATCTCCGCGATCTCTGCGGTGTGAGAAATGCAGGTTAGCGTGACATCTTCGATCAGACAGTTTTGCGTTTCGACATGTCGCGCATGGCAGGCTTCCAACCTGCATAATATCCGATAGGCTGCTTCTTTTGCGCATCCCGCGAAGAAATTGAGGCCCAATAACACAGGAGTGCCTTTATGATCTATCTCGATTACAACGCCACCACGCCCATCGACCCCCGGGTGGTCGATGCCATGATCCCATACCTGCGGGAAATCCACGGCAATGCCTACAGCCCCCACATCGCCGGTCGGGCGGTGCGGGCTGCGGTGGTGCGGGCTCGCGGTCAGGTGGCAGCCATGCTGGGGGCTGAACCGGACGAAATCGTTTTCACCTCCGGCGGCACCGAAGCCAACAACCATGTGCTTAAGGGGGTGGCTCATGCGTTCCGCGATCGGTCAAATCGCACCATCATTACCTCGGTCGTGGAGCATCCCGCCATCCACGAGCCGTGCCGGTTTCTGGCTGACGCCGGGGTGAAGATCGTGAAGGTCCCCGTGGACGGGCAAGGCCTGGTCGATTCCGACGAGGTCCGCCGGGCGATCACCCCCGACACCATCTTGATCTCCATCATGCACGCCAATAACGAGGTGGGCACCATTCAGCCGATCCGTGAGATCGCCGCAATTGCTCGCGAGGCTGGCGTACTCATGCACACCGACGCCGCTCAGTCCATCGGCAAGATTCCGGTGGACGTGGAAGCCCTGGGCGTTGATTTGCTTTCGGCGGCTGGGCACAAGTTTTATGCACCCCAGGGTGTCGGTGCGTTGTATATTCGAGAGGGGGTCGATATCGAACCGCTGATCCACGGTGCCGGGCACGAAAAAGGCCGACGCGCCGGCACCGAGGCGGTCCCGGCGATCGTGGGCCTGGGCATGGCGGCGGAAATTGTTTGCGAGCAGATGCGCAGCGACGCCAACCGGCGCATCTGCGAACTGCGAGATCTGCTCCACCGATACCTGAGCGATGCAATGGGCAAGCGGATAACACTCAACGGCCATCCGACCAAAAGGCTGCCCAACACCTTGAACGTGAGCTTCAGCGGCCAGATTGGCTTATATCTGCTCGAAGCGATGGAGGACTTGTGCTTTTCGGTAGGGGCTGCCTGTCACTCCGATGCCGACGAACCTTCGGCGGTGCTGTCCGCCATGGGTGTCCCACGGGAAGTCGCCATGGGCGCGGTCCGTTTCAGCCTGGGCCGACCTACGACCGAGGAGGAAATCAACGGCGCAACCAAACGTGTCCTAAAAGCCCTGGGCGTAAACCGGTAAGGCGGATAATTCATGCAATGGAGAAAATTGAAAATTGAAAATGAAAAATGGAAAATGGGGGGATAGGAAGCATTCTCGTTGCAAATGCACAACGGTGTTTAGCGTCAACAATCCGTAGCGTTTAGCGGCGACCCGAAGGGGAGCGTGAAAGATGGAGCGTGAAAAACTGAGAAAACGGTGTAATCACCGTTGTAGGGCGGGTTTCACCCGCCTTCGTGGCATCGCGCGGCGAGTGCCATACCTTCACTGGCGAAGCCCGGGTAAGCATACCACGCAGCCAAGTAGGAGTGATTTGCATGGAAACCCTTTCCCGCATCATGGTGTATGTTGGAGCCATTTGGCCTGTAGTCCTGTTGGTTCCTTCGCGGCTTTCGCGCTTCAAACGCGGACAGATTCGCGAGTCGCGTTGGGTGCTTGCATTTGGCATCTATGCCCTCTGGATAGCCCTGGCGACTGTGCTGCACTATGTTTACCTGGCTCAAGGTCATTCGGCGGGTCACATTCACTCCCACGGTGTTCTGGGCAGCCGTGCTTCTCTCGGGTTCCTGACCTTGACGGAGAAGTGGCTAGTGCTGGGTTTGCTGTTGACCGTTCCGGTGGCTCTACGCTCGGTGTTCAAAAGAGGACACTGGTTTGGAGTTCCGAGGTGGCGGTCTCGGTTTTGAGCCTTTCGGCGCCGGGTGACAGGCAGGATGCTTGCGCTACGAGTTTGGATGACATTGCGCTGTAGTGTTATGAAGGAGTTAAACAATGGCAAGAGTGCTGTCCTCACATTTTCCATTTTCCATTTAAGGAGAACGAGTGATGAATCGGAGCGTGCTGTGGATCATTCTGGTTGTGGTGGTTTGTGGGGTTTCCCAAGCCTGGGCAGTGGAGCGTATCGAGACGCCGGGCAAAGTTGATGCCGTTACGGTGTACCGGGGTCAGGCGTTGGTGACCCGGGTGATCGAGTTGGGCGGCCCTGCCGGGTTGCGGGAGGTTGTGGTCACCGATCTGCCCGAGCATGTGGTGGGCGGGAGTATCCATGCCGAGTCAGCCAACGGCGTCGAGGTGCGCTCGGTGCGCTACCGGGTGCGCCCGGTGAAAGAGGATGTGCGCGAAGAGGTCCGCGAGTTGGACGAGCAAATCCGCCAGGTGCTCGACCTGATCGAAGCCAACCAGCGGCACAAAGAGCTTGTGGGCGAGCAACGCGATTACCTGTCCAAGCTGGAGGAGTTCGTCGCCCCGACGGCTAACGTCGAGTTGACCAGGGGGGTGCTCAACGCGGAAACGCTGATGGAACTTACCGGGTTCCTCTTCGCCCAGCGCAAGGTGTTGGCGGAAAGCGAACTCGAGCTCCGTTTGGAGAATCGGGATTTGGATGGCCGGCTCGAATTGCTCAAGCGGCAGCGTCATGAGTTGACCGGTTCGTCGTCGCGGACCGCCCGTGAGGCAGTGGTGTTCGTCAATTTGCTGAAAGCCCACGGTGGGCGGGTGCGGGTGCGCTACCTGGTCGATCGAGCCACCTGGTCGCCATCGTACAACGTCCGCACCGATGCGGATCGTTCGGATGTCGTGGTGGAGTACAACGCTTCCATCCAGCAGATGAGCGGCGAGGAATGGGGAGACGTAGCCATGACTCTCTCGACAGCGACGCCGGCTTTAGTGGCTAAAGCCCCGGTGCTGACCCCGCTGAGCATCGCCTTGGCCCCTGCGTCCGCAGGTGGCAGAGGCCAACAGGCAGGCAAGGGCGGAGGCTATCACGAAACCCGACGTAAGCTCATGCAACAACGGTTCCAACTGGACACTCTCCGGAACTACACGGGAGTCTTTGACTCCAACGGGGAGGTGCAGATGCTGCAATCTGAAGAATCCGTTGTTCCGGAGTCCGGGCAAAGCTATGTCTTGGCCGGCGCGGATATGGAACTGAATCGCCTGGCTGGGGAGTTGCAGAACCTTGACCTGACCAGCCGTGAGAAGATCACCCGCCAGCCCACCGTCCGCCCAAAGACCGACGCCGGGGTTACAGTAACCTACCAACTCGCCAGCCGGACCTCGCTCCCCAGCCGTTCCGACCACCAGTTGATTCGCATTGCTCCGCTGACATTGCGGGGTCAGTTCTATAAAGTAGCCACCCCCGTGCTCACCAGTTATGTGTACGAGGAGGCTGCTGTAACCAACGCGAGCGATCTGGTCTTATTGGCGGGCCCGGTCTCGACTTATGTGGCTGGGCAGTTTGTCGGGCAGGGAGTTATCCCGACGGTGTCGGTCGGGGAGAGCTTTACCGTTGGGTTTGGGATTGACTCGTCGTTGCGGGCTTCGCGCGAGTTGGTCGAGCGGAAGGGTAAGATTCAGGGCGGCAATAGGGTGGTGGACTTCACGTACCGGTTGGCGTTGGAGAACTTCGGCACGGACCCGGCGTGCGTCCGCCTGCTCGACCGCCTGCCCAAGGCGAAGAAGTCGGAGATCAAGTTGACCCTGAGCGACACCGGGCGCGAGCTGAGCAACGATGCCGGCTACCAGCATACCGGGCGAAAGAAGGGCATCTTGCGTTGGGAAATCGAGGTCCCCGCCCACGCGGAGGGTCCTGAAGCGACAAGCATCGAGTATCGGTTCCGTCTCGAATACGACAAGCAAATGACCATCGCGGGCATGCCGACTGTCCCTCGTTAACTCGCATTGCTCAGTAGGGCGGGTTTCACCCGCCGCGTGGTGCCACGAAAGTGGGTAAAACCCGCCCTACAACTGCGATTACGCCGTTTTCTCCGTTTTTCACGCTCTATCTTTCACGCTCCTCTTCTACACGCTCCCCTTCGGGTCGCCGCTAAACGCTGTGGACTTGTCGCCGCTAAATACCCCGACGCCGTCGCGAGCGTCCACATTCTCCATTCTCAATTCATCACATTTTCCATTTTTCATTTTCAATTTTCCATTTTCTCAATTCCCAAGCAGGAACACTTGTAGCGTAGGCAGTCCACCCTCCGTTTAGTCCCATAACGTCGCCGGTATAGACTGTAGCATTTCGCGGAGCGCAAAAGGAAACCCGCGGCAGGGTGTTCGGGCCGGAGAGGGGAATGAAACTGCCGCGGGAATGTTGCAAGTTCTATACTACATTATCTGTACACTTATAGTATTGCCTCAAAACGCCCTCTTGTCGATAAGGTATGTTCCCCATATTCTCGGGCGTCGGCAAATCCGTTCCTCGATTTGCGCACTACTAACCGCGAGAATCCAATCAGTGCCGCGACCATGCGGTGCGGCACAGAATAAAACCGTCCGCGCCTTGCCCCGGTTTGGAATTGAATCGTACATCATTGTCGGGGCAAATATGAAAACGACGAATCCGACAATCAGGCTTGCATTGGGGGCTGAACTCTGGCGGGAGATCGGGCGGTTCATCGTTGCCGCTCGTGAGCGGGGCGAACTCGACATCGACCACCGACGCCGTCACCTGAGACGCTGCCATCGCTCTTGGCCGCTGCTGGTCGCGTTGAACGACCCGTATGATAATGAGGGCATGGGTGTTGCCTTGCACAATGCCTCGCCGGAAGGGATTGCATTTCTGTGCCCCCGCCGGATTCCGGTGGGGAGCACCATCTATATCAAGCTGTTCTGGCACGACGAAACCGCGCCGTTTGTGCCGGCGGTGGTGCGACACGTCACGAAGAACCACCACGGGTACATCGTTGGATGCGCGTTTGCCGTCGAAGCCTAAGTTGACATCACGAGTATTCCGGTTCCGTTGATGCGGTCGGCTTTGAGGTCTTGCAAGGCGTGGTTGGCCTGGCAGAGCGGATACGTGGTGGTGTGTGGGCGGATAGGGATTTGGGCGGCTTCGGCGAGCAGGTTGCGCCCGTCCTCTCGGGTGTTGGCGGTCACTGAGTGCAGGTCGCGTTCGTAAAAGAGGGATTGCTCGTAGTCCAGCGGTGGTATCTGCGACATATAGATTCCCGCCAGTGCACAGGTGCCGCCCTTCTTGAGAGCCCCCAATGCCACGGGCACCAAACCACCCGCCGGAGCGAAGATA
Source organism: Phycisphaerae bacterium (assembly GCA_023133475.1). Classification (GTDB taxonomy): domain Bacteria; phylum Planctomycetota; class Phycisphaerae; order UBA1845; family UBA1845; genus JAAEQG01. Next base: position 5,406 of record JAGLWJ010000316.1, read on the forward strand.
ATGGCACTGTCCGCCTTGGTGGGCATTTGCGTGGCATCACTGCCTACCCATGCCGCTCCCATGTCATCAGCGAGCCGGCGGTGTTCGGCCCCACGCGAAACCACGTATACTTCACTGCCGCGATGCAGGGCAATTTGCAAAACCACATGTGCCGAGGAACCGAACCCGTAAAGAGCCAGTTTGCCGCCGGGCGGCAGGTTGCAACGCTTCAGCGCTCGGTAGCCGATGATCCCCGCGCAAAACAACGGGGCGGCGTCGGTGTCATCGAAAACCTCGGGAACCTCGTAGGCGAAGTCTTCAGGCACCACCGCATACTCGGCATAGCCGCCGTGCTCGTGGTAGCCGGTGAAACGCGACGATTCGCACAGGTTCTCATGCCCAGCCGCACAGAACCCGCACGTCCCGCACGTATGCCGCAACCACGCAACCCCCACCCGCTGCCCGAGCTTCAGCTTCCGGCAGCCGCTGCCCAACTTGTCCACAATGCCGATGATCTGATGCCCGGGGATGATCGGCAACGTATAACGCGGAAGGTCGCCTTCGATTACATGCAGATCGGTCCGGCAAATCGCGCAACAGCGGATATTGAGACGCACCTGCCCGGGTCCCGGTTGCGGATCGGGCAACTCCTGCAATTGTAGCGGTGACGAATCAATGCCCGCGATATCGTTCAAGACCATGGCCTGCATGTCTTATGAACCTCCCGATAACAAACCGATTCCGTTCAATAGGCGGCGCGTGTATGCTTAATCGGTTTTCCAGCTAAATCGTTTCTTCAAATCGTTGAAATAGGAATATTCGACAAACCCCTCTCTTTGGAGTCTGCCGACGACGATACCTGGAGCGATGCCCACGGAATCCGCGAACGTGATCACGGCCTTCCCGGTTTGGAGATCGGGTAGTTCAGCCGCCCGAGAGCGTGGAATCAGGTAGTTTGCGGCAAAACGGTTTGCCTGCTCTTCTCGCTTGTCATCCTGCTCACCGTTGTCGATGAACACTTCCTTCTTCGGGTCGTTCAGCACATGCCCCGCCTCGTGGAAGAATGTAAACCACATGTGGTCATCCGTTTTGTGGCGCAGGCTCAGTTGGATGAGGGCCTTGGTCGGTGTGAGCCACCGCGCGACCCCACTTGCCGTACACCCTTTAATTTCGGGCACGAAAACGAGAGCCACACCCACGTCGGCACACAACTTTATCATCCGTGGTTGGAATACCTTCGGCGGCTCGACCGTCAGCTTGCGGATTTCTTCGAGCGCAGCTTTGAAAGCATTCCTATTGTACGGCTTGGTGCTTATCTTTTGTGCCTCCAATTCTCCAAGCCGGAGCCATGTGGCGGTGGGGCCTGGCTTCGTCTCAAAGCAGCGCGACTTGCGAAATGCCGTAGCGGGACGCAACCAGAGATTGTTCCATGCCTCGGAGTTACTAACGCCGAAGTAGCGGAGCACAGCCTGAAGAAGCGATGGCTTGTCCGGCTGCTCCTCGATCAGTCGCCGCTTGATAAGTTCGCGGGTCGGGATTGTTTTAAGCCAATCAAGATCAGCCTCCAGCCGCTGCCGATCGTCGATCTTTGCCAACTGCTCCCGGTAGTTGGATTCGAGGTTATTCCACATCCGGGCCGGGAGCCCTGTAACACGCTCCAACAACACTGCCGTATCGGATGTAATCGGGGCGTGCCCTTTGACGATCAGGTTGATCGTCTTGGGTGTAAGGCCGGTGCGGATTGCCAACTCTTTCTGGTCCATCCCCAGGGTGTCGATAGTTTCCTGTAAGGTCGCCCCCGGTGGAACCGCATAGTCCGGCTCGAACGGGTATCGAGTTTTGCTGTGCTTGGCCACGTTCTGCTCCTCTACCGTTTGTGCGGGTCAAAGACTTCCAGCACGACGATGCGGGTGACTCGCGCCCATTCCAGCCCCCCATCCGGTTTGCGCGGAAGCGGGTCATGATCGGGCGCAAAATACAGCCGATAGGGATGCACCAAATCAACGGAAAGCTGACCCTTTCGATCCCCCGAAAGCTCGTGGCAACGAGGCGGGGGAACCCGCGAAACGTCACTGAGAACCTCCGCAGCCCGAAGCTCCATCAGCCGCTGCTGGAGCTTCTTGGCTATCCGGTCGCCCCATTCCTTCTGCATCTCTTTGTTGGAAGAACACCTCCTCTGCATGTTCCTCGTTGAAAAGTATACATCCATGATCGACTCCTGTAAAGATTTCATTTACCCAATAGGTAAATCTTTTTCAAGAGCTTGACTCTGAATAATACCCAGCCCTGCACATTGTGGCGGTGCTAATTGGGGGGGGGTGGCCATGGCTTTAGCCGTGGGCCACCCACAGTAAAAAGACCGCGGCGGTGCGACACGTAATCGGCCGAACCGCCGCGGGCAAATCTCTGCGGATAAAGTGTGCTACTTGACTCTTAACGCCTCCGACGGCTGGAGCTTCGCATCCCTATCCAGGCAAACAAACACAGCGGCAGAACGATCAAGCCGACACCACCGAAGATGCCACAACCAGGGGGCCGCGTAGGGAGCGGCTGTTCAGCCGGTGGTTTCTCTTCGTGATGTTCCCCACCGGGAGGTTTTGTTGGGGTCTCAGCCGGGGGTATGGGTGCGGGCTCCTCCGGTTGTTCCTGCGGAGTGCAGGCGTCTCCCACACCGTCGTCATCACTGTCCGCCTGGTCCGGGTTGGCCACCTCCGGGCAGTTGTCACAGGCATCGCCGATACCGTCACGGTCGGTGTCTTCCTGGAACGGGTTCCAGGTGTTGAGGCAGTTGTCATGCGAGTTGCAGACCCCGTCGCTGTCATCGTCCGGGCAGGCATTGTCGGCGGCATCGGGAACACGATTGCCGCCCGGCGGCGGAGGAGGAGGCACAGGGCCCGGTGCGGGCGGGAGGCATTCGTCGGGGATGCCGTCCCCATCGAGGTCCAGGCTAAAGCCCGAAGCGATGTCGCATTCGTCCGGCACCTCGTTGAAGTTGCAGTCCTGGCTGAAGCCAGACGCAATGTCGCACTCGTCCGAAATGCCGTTGGAATTGCAATCCTCACCCAACTCGGCGGCAGCGACCGTCGTGCATTCGATGTCGTATCTGCCGAAGCTATCGGTGACCTTGAGGCAGACGGCGTGCACCACGCCCGCCTCGGGCGCCACGGCGAACTCCGGCCTGACCTCGGCACTGTCGATGTACTCACCGTTGTGGTCCAGGTCCCAGGCATAGGTAATCGTGTCGCCGGGGTCGGGATCGTATGACCCACTGCCGTCCAACACGATCACGTCGCCGGGGCAGGCAAAGTAAGGCCCGTTGGGGTCGGACACCGGCGAGTGATTGCCGACCTCGACCGACGTATAGTCGTAGTCGAAGCGAGGGCCGGTTTCGTCGATGCACAAGGAATCGGTCACCTTCAGCCCGATCACTCCGGTGAACTCGTTGTCCCAGGTCCACTGCGGGCTGACCCCCACCGCATCGGACGGCTGACCGAAGGCGTTGGTGTCGGCGTCACCGAAGAGCCCGTCGTTGTCCATGTCCCACTCATACAGGGTGATCTCTCCGTCGGGGTCCCACGAAGCGGAAGCATCGAAGGTGATCGGCTGCCCCGGGTACCCCTCATATGGCCCTCCGGCAAACGCATGAGGATCGTGGCAGGGCGGATGCACGTCAACATTGCACACATAAATGTCGGTCTGGGATCCGCCAAGATAGCCCGGGTTGTCGTCGGTCACCCGCAAAGCCGTCGGGTGGGCTCCCGCCTGGGGATAGCCCCCGACAATCGTGGCCTGGATGCCTTCGGCATCCGTCACAAAGCCCGCCTGCTCGTCATAATCGAAGTCCCATTCGTAAAGGACGATGCTTCGCGTCGGGAGAGGATGGTATGAGCAGGAGCCGTCCAGATGGATGTCTTGATTCAAGTCGTACTCCTGCTCATCGCAATCACAGATGATCGCTTCCGGGGGGATTATGGTGACACCCTTGAGCAGGATCAGGATTCGCCAACCGGTGCAAAAGGCGTCGTACAGCTTGTTGTACCCCACGACATCATCCCAGCTTCCATCCCCTTGCTGGGTGTCCACGATATAGGAAGCCAGACCCTGATATTGCGTATGCTTCCCGGTAGGGGTGTAGTACCAGTCGAAGCTGTTGGTGGTTTGTTGCCCGGCATTGTAATCATATTCGACAATTCGCAGGATGTCCGGTTCGGGAAGACGCATTGCCTTCATCACGCCGTACATGCCGTAGGTGTTGCCGTGCAGTTTCGTATGGTCCCAAGTGCCACTGGTGTCATTCCAGTGACGGTACAGGAACCCCAATGCGCGTTCCACCCGGGGGTCGTCCAAGGGTGTTCCGAGAAACTCGTGGCAGATGATGCCCGCCGCGGACTTGGTGCAGTTATACCAAGTGGTCCATTGGTCATAGCGGAACCCGCCGTCGTCGGTGCCGGTGCCGGTCTGCGAAGCGTTCAGGTATAGAACCAACTCGTCCCGCACCCACTGCGGAACGGTCGAGCCCATGTTCGCTTCGGCGGCCATCATCCCCAGCGGAGGCCACTGGGCGGTGGACATGTCGCCGTCGTAGTTGGCGTAATAGCGCCATCCACCACGCGCCCATCCGGTGTCACACTGCCCGAAGGCGAAGAAATCCACCATGTCCTGCACGATGTCGGCATAGCTTCTACCGTAAACATGCTCCCTGCCAACGTAGGCAATCCGGTTGGGCGCGCCGCTACTGGCCAATGTCACCATGCAGATGCCACCGAGATAGGTTTGACGCGAGTCGGTTATGCTGCTGCTTCGATTGGTTACAACCCCGACCCCGTTGCCGTTAGTATCGGGATCGCCCGCCGGTTGAGCCGTAATGTTGAAGGCATAAGTATAATAGAGCAGGTAATTTAATGCCTTTTGCACGGTCTCCACATAGGGGTCCCCGTCGTAATCACCGTTGGCTTTGCTCCCGTGCAACTGGAAGGCGTCCAACGCCACCGCCGTCGCCCCCAATGGATAGCCATTCGCATCGTTCCAGTAACCGTACGGCTGCTCGTAGCCTGGGGCGCCGGCGCCGAAGACTGCGTGCACCATGGTTTTGTGAAGCCACCACAGCCCCTCGTCTATGGCCATGTTGATCCGAACATCAAGGTGCTCGGGGTCGGCCGGATCGCTGCTGTCATGGATTTTCGTCCGATAGATGTCCTGGCTTTGTGCTCGCCCGTCACCTTCGCGGACATACAGAGTGGCAAGGAACTCCTGTCCGGCAAGACCGGTATATGTGTGAGTTGCCTCGAGGTTATAGGGGTTGGCGATGAAGGCCCAATCGGTGCTTTCCCCGTCACCGAAATCCCAGCGATACTCCACGGCTGCACCACGGGCAATGCCTTTCAGGGTCACCTCCGCCCCATCGTAGGTGTAGTGTGCAATGTTGGGTTGGGAAGGCTGCCAGGGCACACAAATCGCCTCGGGCGTGGGCACCGGGAGGGCTTCCGCCGACATGCAAAATCCGCCCAACACCAACCCGCCTACAACCAACAATTTGACGAAGGTTATCGGCATCCTCGTGTGCATACTCTTTTTCGTTGTCATTAGTATGCTCCTTAATCATGTCACATTTCGCGCAGCCTCAACGAGACCGTCCCGCTCAGACGGCGTGCAAATCCAAACGTTTTTAGCTGTCGCCCCGTGACTTACGAATCAAATACACCGTCAAACGACAAAAATCCCTGATTTCGACATCAGCCCGAATGATCATGCTAAACAATCGGGCAATGAAAATCAAGTAAAAATCAGATTGTAGGGCGGGTTCCACCCGCCTTCTTCGCATGGCGCGGCGGGTGGAACCTGCCCTACATGTGGTGCTGCGTTCATGAAAAAGGTGGGTCAGCGGCGACAAGTCCGTA
>JAGLWJ010000317.1 GCA_023133475.1 Phycisphaerae bacterium
GGGGAGCGCGTAGAAGTGGAGCGCGAAAAAACGGGGAAAACGGCGTAAGCATAGTTGTAGGGCGGGTTTTACCCGCCGTTTATGGCGTTACGTTTCACTTGCCGGCGGCGGGTAAAACCCGCCCTACAACTCCGACGACAGGTTTTCAACTGATGTCAGCGAGACACCGCTCGAGCATGTCTCGCTCCGGGCCCGACGGAATTGACTTGAGCTTTTCTCTCAACAACGTAACTGCTTCGTCTTTTTTGCCCAGCCGGTGAAGGACACGCGCCAGCGTGTCGGCGACGGCGGGGTCTTTTTTGTCGGCAAGTTTATAGGCCTTGCGGGCAAAAACCAGGTGAGCGTCGGTGACCTTTCCGGTTTCGTAGGCAGTCCATGCCAGCACGTTGTACACTGCGGCAGACTCCTCGACTTTCAGCAACTTATCAGCCAGCGCCGCGGCGTCGGCATGGTGCTCCAGGGCAGTCAACAGCCGGTAATACTCGAAAACCATCCCGAGAACCTGTTGGCGGGCAATGTACGCCGGGTCAAACATGCTGGGGGATGCGGAGGATGCGTCTTTCGCCGGCAGAACGGCGAGGAGCCGGTCGGCCACCTCGAGCACGTTCATGTGCTTTATAATGTCTTGCTCGCGATTGCCGGCTGCCAGCATGCCACGCCACAAGGCGGTCACCCGTTGGAGATAGGCAGGTTTGGCTTTGGCGGCAAGGAGCTTGTCGTAAACCGCCAGTATCTCCGGCAATCGGCTGTTCATGGCATGCACGGCGGCAAACAGAGCGATCTGGGCATTGCCGGCATTCTGTGCCAAAACGGCACTGCCCGCTGACTGATGAAGCTTGTTGAGCGTCATCTCCGCCTGCGGATCGACGTGGGCCAATTGCAGAATCTGAGCGGCCGCCAACGACACGACCTCGGCGCCGACCAAATCCAGGCCGGTCTGTTTCACGATCGCCATGCAGTGATCGATCGCCTGCTTGTGTTGGCCTCGTGAAACCAGCGCATTAGCCGTCAACGCATGAAGAATCGGGTCATCAGGCGACTTGGACAACCCCTGCTTGAAACGGGTGAGCATGTCCCGACCGGCGATTGCATCCTTGGCCAACTGCAAAAAGCTCTCGGCGTCCAGAAAGGTCGAAACGATCTCCGCGATGGTGCCGTCCGGCTTGAGGAACACAAGGGTCGGAAAACCGTTGACATGGTACTTGCCGGCCAACTTGACCTGTTTCTCGGCATCGATCTTCAGGGCTATAACCTGCTGCTTCAGGAAATCCACCACCTTGGGGTCTTTGTAGGTGGTCGCGTCCATCATCTTGCAGGGCATACACCAACTGGCGTAGAAGTCCACAAAGACCAGCTTCTTCTGGGCCTTGGCTTTGTTGAGCGATTCCTCGAGCGACATCGAGGCAAACGGCCCCTCAGCCACCACCACCGTGGAAAGCAGACAGCAAAACACCACACTCAGGATCAACACACGTTTCATGTTCATGGTTCCGTTTCAAGTAATCCGGATTTCAAGTCCGCCGGTTAATCAACCCCGACTCCGATTGCACCCATCTGTTGAGGGTAGGATTATAGACGGAAATATCCCCCGAGCACCGCAGGCGTGACCGCTCCGACAACTAATTACGATCCGGGTTAGCGGCGACAAGTCCACAGCGTTTAGCGGCGACCCGAAGGGGAGCGTGTTCTCCCCCTGAAAACTACTGATTACGATCCGGGTGGACCGGCGGTCCGGTAATCGCCCTTGGGCGACCGTAGGCGGGAGGGGGGACGCCGCGTCCCATTCCATCAGCTTCGGAACGTCGCAAAAGCTCTTCGCCACGCTCGCGGTTCTGCACTGCCACGAAATCCCCCAACAAGTAAGCCTGCCGGTTGCCGACCCACCCGCGGAGAATGTGAAACTGCTGCTGCTTGGCCAGTGCGTGCAGACGCCCTCGGATACGCCGGCCCCCTTCGAGCCAGATGGAGCAAACCCCGCCCAGTGAGGCAAACCGAACGTGCCTGGCACCGCGACGAAACCGCCCACGGATGCTGTTGTGATCGAGGCGATACTCCCGCGCCTGGTGAGCCGGCAAACCCTCCAACACGATCGAGCCCACCAGCGTCTTCTTGCCAAGTTCGCCGGCCAGCGAGATATTCTCATCTGCCAGGGCGATGGTGATCCGATTGTCTTCGATCCAGTAGTAGCACTCAGCGGCGTGCAGTTCCGTCATCAAGGGCGTGGTTTTGATGATACGCATCTGCTTGGTGGGAACCAGATGGAGCTTGGCCCAACCCGTGCAGCCGCCCACCAGTGCGCAGCAAAACAGCAGCACCACCCAAGCACCGTGCCTCTGCCTGTCGGCAGAGAATGGAAAATGGAAAATGGAAAATGGAAAATGTTGACTGGGTGACGTTTTCAGTTCTTCGTTTCTCAATTTCCCATGCTCAATTCATCACGCTTCATCTTTCCACGCTCCACTTCTACGCGCTCCCCTTCGGGTCGCCGCTAAACGTTGCGGACTTGTCGCCGCTAAACACGCCGGCGTGATTATGCTTAAAGGTCCAGTTGTAGGGCGGGTTTCACCCGCCTTTGTCGCATTGCGCGACGGGTGAAACTGTTCCCTGTTGCCTCGTTGCCTTTCCCCCTCTACGGCAGCGGGAACTGCTTGCACAACTCGATGACTTCGCCCTTGACCTGCTCGATCACCTTGTCGTCGCCCTCGCTACGCAACACCTGGTCGATCCAACCCGCCACCTGTTTCATATCACCCTCTTTGAATCCCCGAGTGGTTACCGCGGGTGTGCCCAGACGTAACCCACTGGTGTGCGTTGGCTTACGCTCGTCCCAGGGGATCATGTTCTTGTTGGTGATGATATTTGCCTTTTCGAGCCAGGCTTCGGCGTCGCTGCCGGGAACCTGCGGATAGGCTGGGCGCAGGTCCAACAGCATCAGGTGCGTATCGGTGCCGCCGGAGACCAGACGGTTGCCGGCTGCCATCAGCCCCTCCGCCAGTGCCTGGGCGTTCTTGAGGATTTGCTCCTGATAGGTCTTGAACCCGGGCCTGAGGGCTTCGCCAAACGCCACCGCCTTGCCGGCGATGACGTGCATCAATGGGCCGCCCTGAGTGCCGGGGAAGACCCGCGAGTTGATCTTCTTGACCCAGTCTTCCTTGCACATGATCATGCCCCCGCGTGGGCCTCGGAGCGTCTTGTGCGTCGTGGTGGTCACAAACTCCGCCGACGGGACCGGGCTGGGGTGCAAACCCACCGCCACCAACCCGGCAATATGAGCAATGTCAGCCATATGCGGGCAACCCACTTCGCCGGCGATCTCGCTGAGCCTGTCGAAGTCGATGGTCCGCGGGTAGGCTGACGCACCCGAGAGCAGCAGCTTGGGCTTATGCTCCAAAGCCAACCGGCGAATCTCGGCGTAATCGAATTGCTCGGTCTCACGATTCACACCGTAGGGCACAATGTTGTACAACAGCCCGCTGATGTTGACCTTCAGCCCATGGGACAAATGCCCCCCATGTGCCAGATCGAGCGACAAAACGGTATCGCCCGGTTTGAGAACAGCCAGATAAACCGCGGCATTGGCCTGACTGCCCGAGTGCGGCTGAACGTTGGCATGGTCACAGTTGAACAGCCTCTTGGCCCGCTCGCGGGCGATATCCTCTACCCCGTCCATGTTGACGCAACCGCCGTAGTACCGTCTGCCTGGATACCCTTCGGCGTATTTGTTGGTGAAGACCGACCCCACTGCTTCGCGCACCGCGGGCGAAACGTGGTTCTCGGACGCGATTAGCTCGATGGTGTTCCGCTGGCGCTCTTCCTCCGCCTGCATTATAGGCCAGACTTCCGGATCGCTCTTGGCGATGTACGATAACTCGGTCGTAGGCATGGTCACCCCCCAAGGTAACTAAAACTTCTATGCTAAAACACGGCAGCACAGGCTATCGTGTAAGAGGCTGAAAATCAAACCCCGCCGCTCCCTCACGGTCGCGGCCCTGATTGGGTGGCCCATGGCTTTAG
>JAGLWJ010000318.1 GCA_023133475.1 Phycisphaerae bacterium
TGCCGGGCCTAGCGCAAGCCTGTCGCCTGTTTGCTGGTTGCACGATTGGGCACATTAACTTAGGTTACGCGGCAATGTTGCGAGAATCAGAGAATATGGAAGAGACATACCATCAGGTTTTGAACTGCGGGATCGAACTGGTCGGGGCGCATTTGCCGACTCGACGGGCCGTGACAATGGAAATCCGCTTTCTGGCGGGCACTTCCGATGAGCCGGCGGATCAGCTTGGCGTGGCCCATCTCATCGGCGAGACGGTGGACAAGGGCACCGAGAAGCGCGGCGGGCGTGAATTGCTGGACGCATTCGATGTGCTTGGTGCATCACACGGTTCGTGGGTCGGGCGCGAGTGCTCGGGGTATCATCTGTTGTGTCTGCCGGAGTTCTTCGACCAGACGGTCTCCCTTCACGCCGAGTTTCTGCGAACGCCAACCTTTCAGGACCAGGCATGTCGGGTGGCGGTCGAGTTGGCCTGCCAGGAGATCACCGCACTGGACGACGATCCCCACGCCCTGCTGGACAAGTTGCTGGGGATGAAAAGCTATGGGCAGTTGTTGGGGCGGCACTCGTTGGGCGAGCGCGAGACGTTGGAGCGGATAGGCCCGGACCAGATCCGCAAGCAGTGGGAGAAGACTTATCACGCCGGCCGGATGCTGGTTTCGGTGGCTGGCCCGCTCGAGCCTCAGGTGGTTGCCCAAAGCCTGGAGAGATGGTTCGAGGGTTTCGGCTCTCCGCAGCGTAGCGGCAGGGGACCTAAGCAGATCGAGTTTGCCGAGGGCAATTGGCACTATCCCAAGGACGCCCAACAACAGCACCTGGGTATTTGTTATGCCGGGGTCCCTATGGGTCATGAGGATTACCCCATCGAGCAGGTCATTATTGGGTTGTTGGCTGGTGGTATGAGTGCACGTTTGTTTACCGAGGTTCGTGAGAAGCAGGGGCTGGTTTATTGGGTTAGTGCGTGGCACGAGCATCCGCGTGGGTCGGGCATGATCTTCCTTGGTGCCTCCACCACACCAGCCCGTTGCGATAAGACCTACAGCACATTGCTGCGTGAGCTTGAGCGGCTGGGTGAGGACTTGGTAGATGATGAGCTTGCCCGTGCCAAAGCCGGCATATTGGTGCGTAGCGAGATGTCCGCTGATGTGACTCGGTCGCGGTGTGGCGAATTGATTGACGACCTGTTCCACTTTGGCCACCCCTTGCCGCGTCAGGAAAAGATCGACCGCGTTCAAGCGGTGACGATAGAGGATGTGAAGCGTTATCTGGCAGCCCATCCCCGTGCGCCGCGATGCGTGGTAACCCTGGGACCTTGCGAAATGGGCAAAGCAGCAACGGAAAATTGAAAATGGAAAATGGAAAATGGGGGATGGGAGACATCACCGTTGTGTGCACTCCCTTCTTCTCTGCGTTCTCTGCGTCTCTGCGTTCATGAAAAATGTTGGTCAGCGGTGACAAGTCCGTAACGTTTAGCGGCGACCCGAAGGGGAGCGTGGAGCATGAAGCGTGGCGTGTGAAGCATGGAGCGTTGTGAATGGATAACGAAGAAGAGTGTGCAGACACCCAATTTTCCATTTTCCATTTGCAACCTCGCGGGTGAATGAAATTGCTTTGACAGTGGGGACTTATGACTAATCCGTTTACGACAACCCAGTTGAGCAACGGGCTTAGGGTGGTGATCGAGCATATGCCCGATGTCAAGACCACCGCTGCCGGTTTTCTGGCCCGTACCGGCACGCGGGATGAAGAGCGGGCGTTGGCTGGTGTGTCCCACTTTCTCGAACACATGTGCTTCAAGGGCACCGAGAAGCGCGACGGGCATCAGATCAATGCCGATTTTGACGCCATCGGTGGGCATCCCAACGCATTTACCGCCCAGGATCGCACCTTCTACCACGGTGTGGCCCGCACGCAGGATATCGATGCCCAAATCGAGCTGCTGGCGGACATGATGCGCTCGACCATTCCGCCAGACGAATTCGATACGGAAAAGAAAGTGGTGCTCGAAGAGATCGCAATGGCCAACGACCAACTCGAGCACGTGGCCTTCGATTTCATTCTCGAGCAGGTTTTTCCCGGGCATGCCCTGGGTTGGCCTGTGCTGGGCTACCCCGAGACGCTCCGCAACCTGACCCGCCAACAGATGTATGAGTATTTCAGACGGCGGTATGTCCCCGGGAACATGGTGCTGATCGTAGCCGGAAGTGCCGATCCGCAATCGATCATCGCATCAGCCCAACGCCATTGTGGAGCGTGGGAGCCCGGTGGCGTATCGGATGGGCGGTCGGCTCCGCGTGTAGGGCAAGGCTTGGCGGTCAAACAGGTGCAGCGGTTTAATCAGCAGTTAATCTCGATTTCGTTCCCGGCTCCGGCGGCGACTGATCCGCTGCACGAGACGGCTCAAGCCGCCGCGTCGATCCTGGGAGGCAATAACTCGCGGTTCTACTGGAACATCATGCAAAAGGGTTTAAGCCCGCGAGCCGGTGCGTGGCGACTGGGCTATTCCGATAATGCCCTGCTGATTCTGTCCGGGCTGTGCGAACCGGAAAACGCCGAGAAGTTGGTCGAGGCGATGCGCAGCGAAGCCGCCGGCATCTGCCGCCAACCGGTGAAAGAGCATGAGATCGACCGGGTCAAGAATCGTCGCCGGACATCACTGGCGGTCGAGGGCGAGTCGCCGTATTATCGCCTGGCCCAGGTCATGGACGACGTGGATTACCGTGGTCAACCACGGACCGTCGAGGAGCGGCTGGCTTTGGTGGAACAGGTCAGCCACAATTCGATCCGGGAGTGCTTCGAGCGATTCCCCATCGATGGCGAGGGGCATCTGGTCAGTGTTGGGCCTCGCAGTTGGCCTGAGTTGAATTAACCGCACGCATGGTGACCATGGCTCATTACCGCGATTTGGATATTACGGTCATTTACTCGGAGGACGGGGTGGTCTCGTCCCCAGCCAAGCCCAGGCGGAGGGTCTCGACCGGGCGGCGAGCCGGTGCCGGGCGGTTGCTGGGGACTCTTACGCTGCTGGTGGCTGCCGGGTGGCTTTACGTCACCTGGTTCCCGGCGAGTCATTTCCTGCGCACCAGCCTTATCGAGGCGACGTTCAATCTTCCGGGGCTTATCGACCTGGAGCAGCTCTTGGGATTCAAGCCTCCACCTGCGGAGTTGGCCAACCCCGCCCCACCCGAATCGGAAAGTCTCGACGACCCCATGGGCGAGATGGAGGACTCTCGGGAGTCTGCCGTGGGGTCAGCCGAGCAGCCCGACGTCAGGAGCCCGGAGGCATTGGCCCAACAGCGTGACGATTCCAGGATCGCTCTTCGACGCCTGATGATTACCAAATATGCCTGGATAGTGGTCATGACCGCGGTGGCTTGTGCATTGGCGATGGCAGGTGGTGCGGGGGTTGGCGGCTGGTTAGCTGGCCCGGGGTCGGCGGGGATCGTGCGTCTGTTTGCGGTGGCGATGCTTGTGGGAGTGGGCATCATCGCCTGGAAGTGTTGGCCTCGGTTGGGTGAGGCAATCCCCGAGTTCCCGGAAACCTTGCAGTATGCTTATGCCGGTGGTTTTCTGCTGGCTGCGTGGGGGCTTTGTGCGAGTTGGTCGAAGTCTGGCGTGGGCTGGTTTATCCTGGTTGGCCTGGTTGGCTTGGTAGTGTTGTGCGGTGGTGCGTGGTGTATCTGGCGGACTTACGGGGAGGGGTGGCCTATTCGGGCGACTCAAACATTTTGGTTCGCCGCGTTGGTGATCGCCGCATTGACCGGTGCAGCCTTTTCGACTCACCTCCGCGGGCTGATCGGTTTGTCCATCGTGCTGGTTCTTCTGTCATGTGTAGCCACGGCTGTGGGGATGTGGTACGGGCAGCATAACGGCGGGTTCGTCACCTTCAGGCCCACCGGGGTCACTTATCTCAAAGTGTTGGCCATTCAATCCGCCTTTGCCTGGGTGCTCCTGGTCACTCGGCGGATGGTTCGCGTGGGCTGACGCACATCGAGCGGGCGCGGGGGTTTCTGGAGGCTGCGGCGCTCTCGGAGGATTGGATTCGCCGCATGAGCCGGCGGGCACTGGTGTTGGAAGCACATCACACCACCCATATCGAGGGGACAAGACTGACGCTGGAGCAGGCTGAGCGCCTGTGGGCCGGTGAGAACGTCCCCGAGGTCGATCCCGACGACGTGCGGGAACTGCTGAACTACCGGCAGGCATTCGACTTGGTCTCCGACAAAACGAGCTACGGAGCACCAGCCCCCGCAGGGGGCGACGGAATATAGCCCAGGGTGAAGCGAAGCGGAACCCTGGGTAAGCGATCCCGTGCAATCTGAGCCCCCGAAGGGGGCGATGGAAATCATGCAACACGGCACGGATCACAATGACACTATAATGGCACATCGTTCCGTCGCCCCCGTTGGGGGCTCAAATGACAATGCCTGTCGTACCCAGGGTTCGCTTCGCTTCACCCTGGGCTATATTCCGTCGCCTCCTCCGGAGGCTAAGAATACGAACAAAAACGAGAACATTAGATTCACGACGTTGCATGGCATCCAACCAATTAAAGTGTAGACCGAAAAGATCAGGCGCACCACAGACCATGGCCACACCCACACGTCTCCAGGAAACCTTGACATGTATGTTTCCTTGTGTACCTTGGCATCAAAGCGGTAAATCCTGGGGGATTCGGGGGGCTAGCCCCCCAAGAGAACCCACAAATTCTATGGGAGAGCCGATGTGTCTTTCTTTTCTGTGAAAGTCGAAGGGTCGTCTTGGATGAAGCTGCGTCATTGGAGGCACCGAACGATGTTTGCTTCCGCGACTCCCTGTCTTATAGGCTGGGTTGCCTTGGCCTGCCTCATGGTCTGGCCAGGTGCCGGTGAGCCGGCATTCGCGTTAAATGAACCTGGGATGTTCGTCGCTCAGCCTGCGACGTACAACTCTCCTTCAGGCGTTTACGCGATGTTCGTCGATCCCGGTGAACGCATGGGCCGGTCCAGTGCCACGTACCGCTTCTCCAAGAACAGGAAGGGGGTCTGGTCTGGTGAGCGGGAATACACGCTGCGCGTGGTGACGGTGACTGACCAGGGCTTCGTTGTGGGGATCGCCTATCGAGATGTTCCACGGGAACGCGACGGAAGAGAGATGGACCCGACCAAGCACTTTCACATCATCATTCTCGACGCCAGTGGGCGCGAGATACTGAACGATGTGTCAGAACGCCCTTTCCGGGCGTTCTTCAATCCGCCCAAACCCAATGCGCCTTACGCTCAGCAGATTCTCGTCGATCCCGAGAACGACCGTGTCGTGGTTCGGCTCGTTGAAGACGAGATGTTTGGACGTGACGGATGGCGTATCTACCGCCTTTCGACTGGCGACCTGCTTGACCGATTCTGGCCTGAGAAGCGGATGCCAGAGCCCGGGAATGCGAGATTCGTCATCGACAGCCAACTCATCCCTGACACTCCGCTGATCCTCGCACACTGGTACGCCAAGGGACCAGACTACGAAGTGAAGGATGCAGGTGCTCGATTCACCTTGGTGAACACGGACGGTCGCCCCGTTTGGATGTTCGATGCACCAAACGACTACGCCGGCCTGGATCTCTACAAGCATGCGTACATGGGCGTTGGCCCCGTTGACTACTTTAAGAAACATCCCGCGATATTACGGATTGACGGACGCAAGCGCTTCGATCTCCGACTCTTTGTGGACAACCAGCGAGTCACTTTTGAAATCAAGAAGGAAGGTGACGGGAGATGGATTGTCACGGAGGCGGCGCGAGGAGGTTACATGAAGCAAGAACCTCAGGTGGAGTCTCCCGTCAAGGGAATGTTGCGCTATCTAGGGGAGGTCACGCTGGGGCAAACACAAGACGCGCTTGCACTTCTCGGAGAAGTGGGGCGATTCACTTTTGACGAAGATGGGAACATCTGCGTTCTCCGATTCCAGAGAGATGTTGTGGATCTGGTGGTCGGCGAATCTCCCAAAGCAGAGCACCTTGACGCCGTGGTCGGGTTCACAGTGGATCACCAAGGCCGGCTTTACGCCGTGGCGCAGGGAACGGGAGCCGTCCACGTTTTTGACGAAACCGGCCAATTTTCTCACCTCTGCGAACCCGGCCCCACAGACATGCCAGGAACCGTTCGGGAAGCTTTCATTGCCGTAACGGACGGCGGCGTCATCTATGTGCAACGGCCCAAAACGAAGGTGTACTCGCCGCCGGACGAATACCTGCGCTATTCCACGAGCGGTGAGCCGCCGGAAGTTGTCACGTTCACTCCGCGGCTGGCGACCGCCACCTTTGGGCCTGGCTGGGCATTTCAGCCTGGGACCGGCTATCGATGTGGGTTCTGCATGTTCAAGGGCGATACGAGGCTGATGCTGGTTGACCCACCGGGCAAGGTGATCCGCGAAATCCGCAGACGGCCCAACGGCAAGTACTTCTCGCACGTCGGGTCATTCGCCATGGGCCCGGACGGCTCTATGGCAGCACTCAGCAGCGAACTGAGCGGAGATCAGCGTCAAAGTGAGCTTGATCTTTTCTCGCCCACAGGTGATCCGACTCGGACCATCGTGCTGCCGCGAGCCCGGAAGATGTTCTTGACGGTGGCTTTGGACGGCCATCGTGCCGTCGTCGTCGGCAAGGAAGAAGCCCTCGTCGTTGATGCGACCAGCGGCCAGATTGAACGCTACGCCCTGGAACAGCCACCGACAGCCTCCAGGAAGTGGCGGGCGTTCTTGGCTGGAGGGGGCCGAGAGTTACTGCTTTTCGATGCCCGAAGGTACAGCACGGGAGACGCGGCTGTCCTTCGATACGAGCTTCCCGATCTCAGCAGCCGGAAATGAGGAGCAGGATTGTGGCAACGAACCACACGGACGAAGTCGCTGGGACGATAAGGGGTCGGGAGTCTTTACTCGGTATCGCCTGTCTTCTTACTCATGCAGCCACACCTGCCGTTTTCGCCATGAACCCTTCCCGCTTTGCCGCAACGCGTACGCAACGAATTAGCCGAGCACTTGTCGAATGGCTACGAAGAACTCCGGGAACATGCCGGCACTATCTCGTTGTAGACAGGCATGCACTTCTTCCGGGTTCAGGTCCGCCAGGGCCGCAATCGCGGCGGCTCGCAATGCTTGCAGCTTGTCTATATCCAATCGAAGCCGACTTATCGTCTCCTTTGCTGCAAGATCGTCATCCGCCCTTGGATAAATCGCACCGTCTCCAGCGAAATGCAATCTATCTTCACACATCGGATCCAGCGGCGAGACCATGAGCGCCTCTTCGTACCAATCCCCCTTGGCCACACCACAATGCTGAGGCTCTCCGGGCTTCAGGCGATTCTGGCAGGAGCACAGCAGGTTGTCGTAGTCCAACTCCACTTCTGCGAACTCGGGTCGGGATCTGGGCCGAAGGTGCTCGATGTGGCTATCGTTATCGACCAGGCGCCTTTCGCAGTAGCAACAGGTCCAGCCCTGCTCCCACATCAAGGATGTTCTCAACGCTGCCTTCGCTTCGTTCGTCAGATTGTCGTAGTTCGGCTTCCAGTCATCGTTTTCTGCCGCCTTGAAGTCAATCAGCTCCTGGGGCTCTGCTCCCTTCGTGATATGCTTCATTTCCCGACGGTCTCCTTCCGGCGGATGAGCGTTTCAGCTTTCACCAGCTTAGGGTCAGTCCCAATTTTGTTGCGTATCTCGTTGACAAGCGTTCGCGCTTCCTGCAGATTGCCTTCTTCGATCACTAGGAAGAGCCTGCTAAGTCGGTCCTTGATTTCCTGCGGTCGACCTGGAACATGCATCAGATCCTCCAGGATACGACAGGAATCTTGACCGTACGCCTCGGTGGGCTGGGACATCTCTATACCTTGTCGCGTATATCGCAGAAGCATGATGTTTTCTGCTTGAACATGGCTCAGCACTTGAGGCGAGTGCGTGGAAACAACAAACTGGCAATTGGGAAATGTTTTCGTCAGCGAGGGTATGATGCTCCTCTGCCAGGCTGGATGAAGGTGAAGATCGATCTCATCGATCAGCACGATTCCACTGCCATTCAAGGCATCCTCGCGCCCGGGGTTGGCGATCGCCAGTCGTCGAGCCATATCCCCAACCATAGCCAGCAAGCATTTCTCGCCATCGGAAAGCTGGTTGACCGTGAAAACCTCATGTTTTTTGTTCAGCGTCATGCGGTGCGGCATGCGACGAACGCGGAGGTTGGAGTAACCTGGCATAATCGATTCAATTGCCCTGCGGACAGCTCGCAACTGAGGATCTTCCCACTGCGATCCGCGAGGAGGATGATTCTCCATATCCGGGTCCAGCCTGCGCTCGTTCTCGAGGTCCTCGCGCTCACGAAACCATTCGAAGAAAAGGCGGAAGTTGCTTTTCGCCCCGACGAGAGCGTTCTCGTATGCATCTATCTGTTCCGCAAACGAATGTTTCTCTCTGATTCTCAGGGGGATGTCGAGCACAGACCGGTTTACAGGATAGAGGACGAACAGGGGTACGCCGGCTGCGCGATTTTCCTTCAGGCGGCTATGAATTGCCGCAACGACTTCTTTAAGCCGATCGAATTCGCTAAACGTCTCCCTGGCTCGCCCTTTCCTTGTTTTACTGACAGTCCAAGTGCAGTCTTCATTTTGATAGGTCGCCGTTACGCGGATCGACGTCTCAGACTCGTCATTGGTAATGTCATCATCCGTAAGTTTGCGACCAGCTCCGCTTGAGGTGCGGACTCGGGCGGGCAGCCACGACAGCACATTGGCGACGCAATCAAGGATGCTCGATTTACCGGCACCATTATCACCCTCCAGGACGTTTAGCTTATCCTGGAAGTCAATGTGTAGCTGCCGTATGGCCCGGAAGTTTTTGATATCCAGCGATTGGATCCTCATGGCAGATTACTCCATGTCTATCTGTTTGCGGCTGTCGCTATTCTAGCACAATCCGCACCTTTCCCGGCTGGCCAAGCGATTCTGGAAGTCGGCCAAGTGCTGCCGTCGCCCATCGCTCTGCTCCCGCAGCCCTCAGGCCGAATCGATGTGGTCTCGTAACTCCGCGTTATTATGCCTTGCTGCTAGTTGCTGTCAATCCAGTTCGCAGATAGCGTTGGATCTGAGGCGCGAACTCCGCGCCCATCGTTCCCGGTTCCCGGAGGCGTGACGTGGGGGAGCGGACGCGGTCCGCACAGCGGACCCTACATCGCTGCATATGGCTGAAGAGTTACCTGCGTTTTTATTGGCCATTGTGCAGGCTGGAAGCCTGCGCTACGAGTTTGGCTGACACGATAAGTTTGATATGATGGCACAAACGGCGAAGCGGCATTACCGAGGCGCCAATTCACGTGGAGACATACGACAGTTTGCGAGGACAATCAATCATGCAGGCGAAATTGCGGTTTCATGGTGCAGCCCAAGAGGTTACCGGCTCGATGCACCTTATCGAAAATAATGGCCACACCATCGCACTGGACTGCGGGATGTTTCACGGGCGCCGGGCGACAGCCAATGCCAAGAACCGCAGCTTCCCGTGCCCACCATCCAGGATCGACGCTGTGGCCCTCTCACATGCCCACATAGATCATTGCGGCAAACTCCCGCGGTTGGTGAAGGAGGGGTTTTCCGGCCCAATCTACGCCACGCCGGCCACCTGTGACCTGGTGAAGCTTCTGCTGGCTGACTCCGCCTACATCCAGGAAGAAGATGCCGCCTACTGGAACAGAAAGCGGGTCAAACTCGGCGAGGCTCCCATCGAACCGCTGTACAAACAACCGGACGTGGATGAAGTTATTAAACTGCTTGAACCGCGGCGGCTGGGTGAGGGATTCGAGGCTGCCGACGACATTCATGTGACCCTCCACGAAGCCGGGCACATGCTCGGGTCCGCGGGCATGAGCATCGAAGTGGGCGGCAGGCAGAATGATGCGGTGCGCGTTGTGTTCACCGGCGACCTGGGCCGTTTGCACCTGGCTATCCTGCGCGATCCCGCGCCGTTGCCGGAATGCGACTATCTGATCTGCGAGAGCACCTACGGCGGGCGCGAGACACAGGATAACCAACGCATGGACGAGCAGTTGGCAGAGGTCATCAACCGGACCATCGAGCAGGGTGGTAAGTTGATTATCCCGGCGTTCGCTGTCGGCCGGACTCAGGTGATCGTCTATCATTTTCGCCGATTGGCCTACGAGCGCCGCATCCCCCAGAACATCCCGCTGATCGTTGACAGCCCGTTGGCAGTGCGTGCCACTGATGTCTTCCGGCAGCATCCGGAGGTTTACGATGTGGAGGCTTCCGCATTTCGGCGGGTGACCGGCGATTTGTTCAAATGCCCCGATTGCGAATACACCCGTAGCGTCGAGCAGAGCAAGGCATTGCACGCCCGCAAAGAGCCGATGATTATCATCTCCGCCAGCGGGATGTGCGAAGCCGGGCGCATCTTGCACCACCTCAAGAACAACATCGGGAACCCGCGCAATACCATTCTGATAGTCGGGTATCAGGCGGCACATACCCTGGGCCGCCGGCTGGTCGAGAAGCAGAAGCAGATTCGCATCTTCGGCGAGACGTACAAGGTGAAGGCCCGGGTGAAGACGCTAAACGGATTCAGTGCTCATGCCGACGCGAGCGAGTTGGTGGAATGGACCGCTCCGCTGGCGTCATGTGTTCGGCGTGTTTTCCTGGTGCACGGTGAGCCGGATCAGGCTCAGGCGCTGGCCGCCGGCATGGGCAACAGCGGCTTTAAGGATGTGGTAATACCCGAAAGCGGCCAGACCTTCGAGATTTGATCAGGTAGGGCGGGTTCCACCCGTTGCGGGAGGCTACACCTGATCCGCCGGTTTGACGATTGTACTGGGAACAGTGTATGTTTCACCGCTTCCTAAAGAGGGGGCAACGCCGATAATAAGAGCAGGAGACACTTGGATGGCTAATTACCTGGTAACCGGCGGAGCGGGGTTCATCGGTTCGCACCTGACCGCCCGGCTGGTGGAGGACGGGCACACCGTGCGCGTGCTGGACAATTTCAGCACGGGCAAGCGTGAGAACCTGGCAGCCGTCCCCGGGCACTTCGAGCTGCTCGAGGGTGATCTGCGTGTGCCCGAGGACTGCCGGGAGGCGTGCCGGGGCATCGAGGTGGTTTTTCACATTGGGGCACTGCCCTCGGTGCCCAAGTCGATCGAGCAACCGCAGGATTGCCACGACTGCAATGTGAACGGGACGTTTAACCTGCTGATGGCGGCGGTGGAGTGCAAGTGCCGGCGGGTGATCTATGCCGCCAGCAGTTCCGCCTATGGCGACGTGGAGGTCTCGCCCAAAATCGAGACGCTCCGCCCGGAGCCCAAAAGCCCCTACGCCGTCCAGAAGCTCGCCGGGGAACTGTACTGCCGGACGTTCCATGAGTGCTTCGGGCTGGAGACGTTTTCCCTCCGCTATTTCAACGTGTTCGGGCCGCGGCAGGACCCCAAAAGCCAATATGCGGCGGCGATCCCTGCCTTCATCATGGCGATCCTGGCCGATCAGCCGCCAACCATCTTCGGGGACGGCGAACAAACCCGCGACTTCACCTATATCGACAATGTGGTGCACGCCAACGTGTTGGCGGCACAGGCAGATCGCCTGGCTGGTGAGGCGGTCAACGCCGCCTGCGGGCGGTCCATCAGCCTCAACCAGATCATCAACCAGATCAACAAGGTCACCGGAAAGAACATCGCACCGGTCTACGCCGAACCGCGCCCGGGAGACGTGCGCCATTCGCTGGCAGACAACCGCCTGGCGAAAGAGTTGATCGGTTATGATCCGCTGGTAGACTTTGATGAGGGGTTGGCGCGGACCATCGAGTATTACCAGACGTTGTGATCCGTTTGGGATGCGGCTGGGTTGGCGAACCGCCCGGCGATAACCCGAATTCATGAACGCAGAGACGCAGAGACGCAGAGAGATGACAGTTGTAGGGCGGGTTTTACCCGCCGTGCCATGTCGAGAAGGCGGGTGGAACCCGCCCTACGATTTGAATCGCAACTTCCTTTTCCGCAATACTCTGCGTCTCTGCGTCTCTGCGTTCATAAAAACCCCGGGCTAACGATAAGGATGCGCTATGAAGATTCTGGTGACAGGCGGGGCTGGTTACGTGGGTAGTCACTGCGTGCGGGGGCTTTGTGACGCGGATCACGAGGTGGTGGTGTATGACGACCTGCGTGCGGGGCACCGCGAGGCGGTGGATAAGCGGGCCACGCTGGTCGAAGCCGGCTTGGCTGACTTGCCGGTTCTCGAAAAGACGGTCAAAGGTGCGGGGTTCGAGGCGGTGATGCATTTTGCGGCTTCGCTGGACGTTGGGGAATCTGTCAAGCATCCGCTGGATTACTACGAGAACAACATGGTGAACACCGTGCGGCTTCTGCGTGTCATGGAACAGCACCAGATCACGAAGTTTGTTTTCAGCTCGACTTGTGCGATATACGGCATTCCTGAGTCGGTCCCCATCACCGAGGTGATGTCGCAGTCGCCGATCAATCCTTACGGCCACACCAAGCTGGCGATGGAATGGGCGATGCGGGACTCGGCGGTGGGTTGGGGTTTGGGGTGCTGCGCCCTGCGGTACTTCAACGCTGCCGGTGCGGCATCGGACGGGACGCTGGGCGAGGACCATGACCCGGAACTGCATCTGATCCCCATCGTGTTGCAGGTGGCTTTGGGGCAGCGAGAGAAGGTGCGGATTTATGGTGTGGATTACCCCACGCACGACGGGACCTGTGTGCGGGACTACACCCACGTTGAGGATCTGGCGTCGGCTCATCTGCTGGCGATCGAATCTCAGCAGACCGGTTGCTTTAGATGTTTCAACGTGGGCACTGGGGTGGGTTCGACCGTCAAGGATATTCTCGAAGCCGCTCGTGAGGTTACCGGGCATCCCATCCCCGCCAAACCAGCCCCCCGCCGCCCCGGCGACCCTCCGGAGCTCTATGCCGATCCGACCGAGATCATGAGTAAACTCGGTTGGAAACCAAAGTACACGGACATACGGCAAACCGTGCGGACAGCATGGCAATGGCATCAGGCTCACCCACACGGCTTCCAATCCGAATGACTCACTAGCGAGATCGCCACCCAATTACGGGTTTGCTTACTAAATGTTGCCCCATGGCGACTTGACCGTATGTGTGATCTTGTTTATGCTCTCCGTTTATCGAAGCCTGGAGCTTGGGTTTCGGTGTGATTGTCTGGTGCGAGTTGCGATTGTCACGGAGGAGAGGCCTGTGTGACAGCCTCTGGCCGGGCAGTTGCCGACCAGCGGGCAGGTAGCTCAGTTGGTAGA
>JAGLWJ010000319.1 GCA_023133475.1 Phycisphaerae bacterium
GGTAGAGCAACGGACTGAAAATCCGTGTGTCGGCGGTTCAAGTCCGCCCCTGCCCAGTTCCGTGAACCCCTAAGCCACAATGGCTTAGGGGTTTTTTGTTCCCTGACGATTTCCTGACGGACTTGGAATTGTATGTTGACTGACCCGTTGCAAAGACTGCCCCAACGGTGACCCAAGCGATGGCGATGACCGGTCTGAACAATGTTAGTCCGTGCTTTCCTGAATGACTTCGGCCATGCCGAGGTGCAGAGTTGACTCCTGGTTGCCGGGTCCGGCGCAGGCACTTACGGGGTCGGATAGCCAACCTGAGTAATGAAATGAATAGAGAACCAGTAAATCGCGTGGGGCTGCTTATTCTGCTGTTGGCCCTGTTGGTCCCAGCCATCGGTGCCCGCGCTGAGCAGCCACTTCAGTTCTGGGATCGTCAGAGAAAGGGCGCCAATCTCTTCAATAAGGTCGAAACGCGCGAACGGCTTGAGACAGCCCGCGACCTTGGGATCGAATTCATTCGCCTCGCCGCGGACAAATGGGAGTCGGACAGCCGAGACTTCCTCATCGGCAGTGCCGATGAGTTCACCGCAATCCAGGAGAAGGATTTCACCAGGCTCCGCACGGTGCTCGATCAGGCCGACGAACTCGGCCTGAAGGTGGTCTACACGTGCCTCAGCCTGCCCGGCGCGCGATGGAGACAACTGAACGGAGGCAAGAACGACGCGCGGCTGTGGACGGAAGAGAAGTACCTTGAGCAGACGGAGCGTTTCTGGAGGGAATTGGCGGCACGGCTCACCGGGCATCCAGCCATCGTCGGATTCAACCCTCTCAACGAGCCGCATCCCGAACGCTCGTTTGGATTCCAGGATTTCCGGACACAGGACGTGGCGCAGTGGTATTCGCAGCAAGTTCGGGGCACACCAGCCGACCTCAATCGATTCAACCAGCGGATTGTCAGGGCCATCCGGGAAGTTGACCAGACGACCCCCATCATTCTCGACGCCGGGCACTACGCGATGCCCTGCGGGTTCCACTATCTGGAGCCGGTGAACGCACCGGCGGTCCTCTATGCGGTTCACATGTACGAGCCGTTCGCGTTTACCTGCAAGCGCATCAACAACAACCGCTACAAATACCCAGGCAAAGTCGCCGTGGGTGCGGGGGGAAAAGCGATTCAATGGAATCGGGCAGAACTGCGTCGCTTTCTGAACCCGGTTGTTCAGTGGGCCCGGCGGTGGAAGGTGCGGCCTGGCCGAATCATCGTGGGTGAGTTTGGATGCGACCGCCGTGCCGACGGTGCGGCGGCGTACCTGTCCGACCTGATCGACATCTTCAACGAGCGGGGCTGGCATTGGGCGTTCTACGCTTACCGTGAGGATACGTGGGACGGGATGGACTACGAATGCGGAACAGGCGGGCTCGGCTGGGGGTACTGGAAGGCTGTCGAAGCCGGTGAGAAACCGCAAGTGCCGCGCAAGCACAATCCACTGTTCGAAGTCCTCGCCAGAGAATTCCGCACACTGCCGCAACGCTCGGATGACTGAACGCCTTGGATGCAGAGAATCGGGTTTCACTGTTCAGGTGGGTGGCATGGCCCACGCTTGCGTGGCCATGAGAAGTGCGACAACTTTTCATCCAGTGATGATGTCTTCTGACCACACCGGAGCACGGCAGGGCGGCGTTAGTGCCAGAGAAAGCCAGGCCCGATAACGTAAAAGCAGGCTACGACAACAACTCCGACGACGGCACGTACAAGTACACATACGACCCGTGGAACCGCCTGGTGAAGGTGACCGCGAAAGAGGACACCGGCATAACCATCCAACAAGCCACCTACGACGGCCTGGGCCGACGGATCAAAAAGGTGGTTACGAACTCTGGCGACCACGACGGCACGGTGGTATACTACTACAAAGAACTCCAGATTATCGAGACGCGTGACGGATCGAGCAATCTCATGAGCCAGGTCTACCACGGCACCCAATACATCGACGAGATCGTCAGCGTAAGGCTGGAACACGGCCGAGCCTACGTCCACCAAGACGCGAATTGGAACGTAACCACCCTAACAGACCTGTCCGGCCAAGTGTTGGAAAGATACTGCTACTCCCCCTACGGCCAATTGGAGGTGACAGCCGAAACCTACTTCGGCGACTACGACGGAGACGGAGACATAGACTCCGACGACGCCGACGACCTATGCACGACAGGTTGCACATGCAAGTTCACCAGCACGGTAACAGGCGATTGCCGAGTATTCGATTTCGACTGCGACAACAACCTGGACGAAACCGACCAAAACACCCTCCGCAGCTTGTATCAAGGTCTCTCGGAGGACATGCAAAACCGCCGCATCCCGTCAACAACCTTCAGCCAAACGGGCAATCCGTTCACGTTTCAAGGGCTGGTGTTCGATGTGGAAATGGGTGGATACCAGGTACGACACCGGTGGATGTCCCCGAAGCTCAAGAGGTTTGCACAAACTGACCGTTTTGCGTTTCGGCCTCGAAGAAGCGGCAACATCTTCAGGGCCAAGCGCCATTATCATGACGGGATGAACTTGTATGAGTATGTTGGTAGCAATCCCACGTGCCGATCTGATCCGACAGGCAAGTGTTGCTGTTTTGATCCCAAGCACAGATTCGACCGGTGCGGCGTAGTGATGGTTGACATGGAGGACTCCCGATATGCATCGCGAAGTTCGTATTAACTGTGGGGTAATGGTCCTCGTGTGGACGATGCTGGCGATCGCGGTTTCGGGCGGCTGCAGCGCGCCATCACGAAAGCAATGGCAGATGGTGTTTACTACCACGGATGGGAAGGTGGTGCTCACGCAGATCTCGACGGGTTCGCTGTTCATGGGCATGTCGCCGAACGTTGTTACCACGTTCGAGACCTCTGCACCCTGCCAGGGCGCATGGTACGATCCCGCGTCCGGGCGTCTGGCCACGGCCGAGAAAGAGGGCGCCACTCAGGTCGTCAGGGTTTACGATAGTGAAGGCGACTTGCTGGCTCAATATCCACTTGATCCACGGGTGATAGGGAAGGTGTGCCACAATCCCTGCCTTTCAAACGGGGGCCGCCGCGTTGCGTTTCTCGGCAATCTTGGAAGCGTGTTTTGGGCGAAAGTCGACGAGGATTCAACTGGTGAAGTCTACAGCCTCTGGAAACTCCGGGGTGCTGGTCCGCTTGGGTCCATGCTGGCGCGTTTTGGATCCTCCAACAGTGCAAGGTGCTATTGGGTTGGTGAGGGGTCGCTTGCGGCCACCTGCAACCCTCCGCCTGGAAAGGATCGGATCTATCGCGTGAACGTCGACGATAGCCGAGGACATCCTATAGCAGATGGGCATCTTGCTGGTGTGATTGAGGGAGAGCGCATCGTTGCTGGTACTTATTGGACACCATTTAGGTTGTCCGATGCAGAATCTGGAACCAGGATAGGGACTGCATACGCAGGGCACGGTTACTGCCACTTCGAGCGAATCTCACCGTGCGGTGAGTACGTCTTCTACCATGAGACACCTGGCCTCCTTGTGCGGCACAAGCGGCTGTTCGTTCACCATTTGAAATCTGGTCGCCGAGCTGCGCTAGCTGTTCCAAGTAGCTGGAAGCTCGGGTCGTGGCACGAAGTGGGCATCTCAGAATCCCCCGCGCTGTCAACGAATACTCCGAAGGAGTCGGAGTTGCCCGCTGCGGACAAGTCGAGCACGAGTAGTCCACCTCTGTTTTTCTCCACGCCTTCCGCCTCCGCTCGCATCCAATACCTCACTTGCATGACCGGCGCTGATCAAGTTGAGGCACGCGGGACTTCGATTGAGCGCAGGGCTCCCCGTGGAGATGCGGCGGTTCCAAGAATGATCACTTACGTAGCGGGCGTGGCTGCGCGCGACGGAGTCCTTTACGTCTGTGACTCACTGGGTGGATGTGTCTGGCGCCTGGATTACCGACACGGAACATACTCGCTGTTCGGTCTGGATGGTCCAGGGCGACTGCAGCTCCCGACGGACATTATTCTCACTGACAACGCAAGCAAGTATGTAGTTGACGCACATCGCAAGCAGATCGTGGTGTTCGGGCCAGAGGACGAATACACAAACACATTCGACCTTCCCGAAGCCTGCAACCCCAGAGACGTTGCGGCCTACGGACAGGAGTTCTACGTCTTGTGCGGAGGCGAAGAGCGCCGGATCGACGTCCTCGATATCTCCAGTGGCCAACTGCTTCGGACGATAGGTGAGAGAAACATTGCATCCGAACAGTTCGTCGGTGCGTGCAGCCTGTGCATCGATTCGAAAGGGTTCCTATATGTCAGTGATGGGGGGAATCAATGCGTCCAGAAGCTCACACGTGACGGGCAACTGGTCTGGGTTAAGGAACTGCATGGTCATTACGAGTGGTTTAGGAATCCGGTAGACGTTCGGGCTGCTCCAGACGATGCTGTTTACTGGATCGGCGCTGGGCGTCCAAGCAAGATCCACAGGTACAGTGCGGATGGACAGGTCCACATGGCGTTCGGCGGCCCGACCACCGTTCCGAACCCACTGTTCGGTTTGCGTGTGCTTGCCATCGATGCAACGTCCTTGCCTTACTTTCGGGATTACATGCACGAGGGTTTCAATGCCGAATACTTGCTGTTTGTCGCCGACACACATGATCACTCGGTGGTGAACATCTATGCCTTCGGCTCGTTCGCCGAAGGAGATCAGCGTCTTCAGTAGGTCGCGTATCGGAGACTGAGGTCCGAACGGGTACGTAGCGAGTTTTTCGGTGTTCAAGCCGCATGGACAGGATGTAGTGCCAAGTAAGTGGCGCTTCGGGCGCCGCCGGCAACCTCACCGACGACGGGACGTACAAGTACACGTACGATCCGTGGAATCGCCTGGTTAAAGTGACGGCGAAAGAGGACACCGGCATCACCATTCAGACCGCCAGGTACGACGGTCTGGGGCGACGGGTGCGGAAAATCGTGACCAACTCCGGCCAGCACGATGGGACGGTGGTATACTACTATCGTGGACACCAAATTGTGCAGACCAATGACGGCTCAGGGAACTTGCTGATGCAGGTCTACCACGGCACTCAATACATCGACGAGATCGTCAGCATGAGGCTAGAACACGGCCGAGCCTACGTCCACCAGGACGCCAACTGGAACGTAACTACCTTGACAGACTTAGCTGGCCAAGTCCTGGAAAGATACTATTATTCCCCCTACGGTCAATTGGAGGTAACAGCGGAAACCTACTTCGGCGACTACGACGGAGACGGAGACATAGACGCCGACGACGCCGACGACCTATGCACCACAGGTTGCACATGCGAGTTCACCAACACGGTGACAGGCGATTGCCGCATCTTCGATTTCGACTGCGACAACGACCTGGACGAAACCGACCAAAACACCCTCCGCAGCTTGTATCAAGGTCTCTCGGAGGACATGCAAAACCGTCGCATCCCGTCAACAACCTTCAGCCAAACGGGCAATCCGTTCACTCACCAGGGACTTATCTTTGATGGGGAAATGGGCGGATACCAAGTACGGCACCGATGGTTGTCCCCGAAACTAAAGAAGTTTGGGCAACGGGATTCACTGGTACTAATCCATTTCCTCTGTAGTAATGGTGCTTGGCGGCTCGGCTTCATGAAGAGGCTTGTTTGAATGTGGCTTTCTTGGGCAAAGGTCAGGGATACGGGTAAGCGACTGTTTGATGCTGAGGCCAGGATGCGTCCACCACTACTGTCGATGTTGTTGCGGATTGACCATATCACTCGGGGACGGTGGCTGCGCGTCACGGCGGGGCTACTGACTGTAGCCATTCTGGTCACTTACCCATTGAGTTTCTGGTGGGTGGTTAGTTTTCAGCATAGGAGCCAGCGCTTCGAAGCATTTATTCGTTACGGGATGCTCCATGTGAACGTCTATCCTCAAGACTTTCTCAGGCAAGCCGCACAGGAAGCCGTTCAGAACCCGACGGCCACAGCGAATCCTCTTTTGTGGTGGAGGCCTGGGTTTAGGGTAAACCCTACGGTATCCACTCGGCCCGGCCTGTTGTCCCTACGCCTGCTAAGGCCGATGCCGGGGACTTGGATACTTGAGTTCCCCCTGCACCTCCCTCTGATTGTCACCGCTGTTCTGTTGCTATATCCGCATCTTGCGTTCATACGTCGAGCCAGGCTTCGCGAGCGGGGATTGTGCGTGAATTGTGGCTATGATCTCAGGGGTAGTATGTCGGGGGTGTGCCCCGGGGTGCAGATTCTTTTTGACACCT
>JAGLWJ010000032.1 GCA_023133475.1 Phycisphaerae bacterium
T
Organism: Phycisphaerae bacterium; assembly: GCA_023133475.1. Classification (GTDB taxonomy): domain Bacteria; phylum Planctomycetota; class Phycisphaerae; order UBA1845; family UBA1845; genus JAAEQG01. The sequence goes on from JAGLWJ010000032.1 coordinate 2, forward strand.
TGTCCGTGCCACCCGTTGCCCTGCCCACCCGCCGCGAAGCTGTGGAAGCAGATATCGGAGATGCCTCCCGGAACCGAGATTCGCATTCAGTAGGCCGGGGGTGTGGCCCATAGCTTGAAAACAGGTGACTGTCCCCATTGTCCCCCATTATCCCATTATCCCATTATCCCATTATCCATCAGAGGGCTCTGACGGGTTCGACTTGCGGGGATCGCGCCGTGGTAGTGGGCTCCGCTTTTTTGCGTTCGCGGCCAGAACCCGCTGGGGTTAACCCTGGCCCTGCAAGCATAAGCCTCATTCAGGTCCCTCCAGTCCGAACCGATCTGGTAGCCATCGAGCAGACGCGCGGTAGTCGGTTTGCCGGTAATGCCGAATTGCCATCGTGTGCCGTCGTGCTGGGATTTACGCCTCCTTGTGTCAGGGGAGCCACTCATGATGGAATCTGTCCCCACCGTCTTTGTGGTGGACGACGACGAGGCTGTACGCAGGCAATTGCAATGGCTGCTTGAATCGGTGGGGCTGTCGGCGGAGAGCTTTGGCTCAGCCCAGGGATTCCAGGAGGCCTGCGACCCTACCCGACCGGGTTGCCTGATCCTCGACGTGCGTATGCCGGAGATGAGCGGCCTGGACTTACAGGAGAGGCTCGTGGCCCAGGGGAGCGGGTTGCCGGTTATTTTCGTCACCGGCTACGGCGACGTACGAACTGCGGTCCGGGCCATGAAGGCCGGTGCCCTGGACTTCATCGAAAAGCCGTTCAACGATCAGGAGTTGTTGGATCGCATCCACCAGGCTATTGAGCAGGACGCCCGAGCCCGACAGCGGCAGGCTCAGGGGGCCGACATCGCCGCCCGCCTCGCCTCCCTGACGGTGCGGGAGTGTGAGGTGCTGGACTTGGTAGTCGCCGGCGAGGTCAACAAGGCAATCGCCTTGGCACTGGGCCTGAGCCACAAAACCGTCGAGTTCCACCGCCGCAAGATCATGGACAAGATGCAGGCCCGGAACGTAATCGATCTCGTGCGAATGGTCCTGGAGGCCAACCGTCGCTAGTATGACAGCGCTAGTCCCGTTTTCGGCGAGACCGTTTTGCGTCTCGACGGGTCGGCAAACCGCCTTTTCGACCTCGGGTTGTGGAGTTCGGGATCAAAATAGCGCTGTCATATTAAGTAGGGCGGGTTCCACCCGCCGCAGGCGACAAAGAAGGCGGGTAAAACCCGCCCTACCAATTTCATTTCCACTTGCATAAGACGGGCGTTTGTGGTACACTTAGCGTGTACAGAATCGGGACAGGAAGCCCTTGGGTGAGAGTGTGTGGTTTGGGATGAGAGAGATGCTTTCGGGCATGCTCTCTTTTTTTTGCGCTGTATGTTCAGCGAGTGGGCGGGTATTTCTGGATGCGTTGAGGAGTTGGTTTGGTTTTCATCGCTGCTGCCGGCATGTGTAGCAGAAGCAGAATCGTGTAAACTAAAGGAGGAGAATCATGTTAAGATCATGTGCTGTAGCGGTCGGGTTGCTGTTGTTCGTGTCGCCGACAATGGGCGAGTTGATCATCACCGATACTATTCCGGGAACGTTCGTTGACATTTCCGGCACGGGGACAGCGCTAGGCTTGGACGACAACGGGGCGGCGGAGGTGTTCTGCAACTTCGACCTGGCGCAAACCATTTTTTCCGGAGGCGGAGGTCAGGCGTTTGTGAGGAATGACGGGGTGATCGGTTTTGCGACCTCGTCTCTGGACTCGTTTTCCAATTTGACCACCGAAAATTTTGAGATTCCAAATTACATGATGTTTCCCACTCCCCTCCCTCCTGGCTCTCACGAGCCGCTTTACCGCAGCCAAGCTCTGGCGGTCTATTGGGACGACCTGGATGCGACCACGGGCAACGTCTACTACGATACGATTGGGGAGCCCGGATCGCAGGTCTTCATCGTGCAATGGCAGGACCGGCCTCACTCGCCGGGGGACGCGGTCTTGGATGGCAATGAGGCGACTTTCCAGGTGCAGATTTTTGAGAACGAGGCACCGGGGTACGCTCAGTTTTTGTATCAGGATGTAACCTTTGGCGATCCAACACTCAATGACGGGGCGTCCGCCACCATCGGATACCAGGCCCAGGGCATGAGCCCGGAAAACATAGGCGACTGTGCAGGATGCCATGATATGGGCAAAGAAGGCCCACAGGTTAGAGATGAGACAGAATTCGTCCAGTGGTCGCACAACATGCCGGGTGCGGTGCATGCCGGTGATGTGCTGACGCTGGTGCCCGAGCCGGGGACGCTCGGTTTGATGATCATTGGGGCAGGCCTCTGCGGTACAGGTTTGTATCGTTGGCGTCGGCGGTAACCCCCTTTGGGGGCTCAACGGTGTAGGGCGGGTTCCACCTGCCGCAGCAAGGGCTGTCGATTAAGTCGTCCGTGG
>JAGLWJ010000320.1 GCA_023133475.1 Phycisphaerae bacterium
CCGCGGAGCCAGCTTAAAACCCACGTCGTAACCGGTAATCTTCGAATTGCTCAAGCCCGCCGACTCGATCAGTGCCTGCAACCCCGCAAGCGGCGTGGAGGGCAACGCCGTCAACCCATGCCGAGCAATAACCCGGTTCTCGCCGGTCAATGACACCACGTCGGCAATGGTCCCCAACGCCGCCAGCGGCAACGCCGTCAACATCAGATAATGGCGGTATTCAGGATTCACTCGCGTATTGCCCGAAAGCTCCTGGGCCAACGCCCAGGCCAACTTGAACGCCACACCCGCACCGCAAAGGTTGCTGTTGGGATAGTCTCCGCCCACCGTCGGGTGGACGATCCCCGCCACATCCGGCAGGTTGGCCCCGGGACTATGGTGGTCGGTTATGATCAGTTCGAGCCCCACTTCGCGGGCCAACTCGCCAATTTCGCAAGCGGTAATGCCGCAATCCACCGTGACCACCAGGTCAGCCCCGTCAGCCGCAATGGATCGAATGGCATCAGCGTTAAGCCCATACCCCTCCTCCAGGCGGTGTGGCACGTAGAACCGCACCTGGGCACCTGCCGACTTGAGCACGTGCCAGAGGATCGCCACTGCCGTAATGCCGTCCACGTCATAGTCGCCATAGAGCACGATCTGTTTATGGCTCCGAACCGCCTCTGCGATTCGGCAGGCTGACTCGCGGGCACCGGGCAGCATCTCCGGGGGATAGAGCTCGCTCAGACGAGGATCGATGAAGTTCCGTGGGTCGTCGCCCAACCTCAGCCCGCGGTTGAACAGCAGTTGAGCCACCAACGGCGACACACCCCAGCGTTGTGCTGCCTCGGAGCATCCATCCCATGGTGGGGCAACGATCCAATCCTTGGCCATCCGCTGCCTCCGACAAAAACGCAACCCCTGAAAACACCTCCCACTCGGAACGAGCAAGTGTAATACCGCCAGCCGAAAGAGCAAAGGCCATCCAACCGTCTCACTCAGTGCCGCAGGGCAATCGCATCTGAAAAAATGGAAAATGGAAAATGGAGAATGGAGAATGGTTGTAGAACGGATTCTACCCACTGTACGATGCCACAACGGCGGGTGAAACCCGCCCTACAACGATGATACACCGTTTTCTCCGTTTTTCACGCTCCTTTCTACACGCTCCCCTTCGGGTCGCCGCTAAACGCTACGGACTTGTCGCCGCTAAACCTGGATAATTCATGAACACAGAGAAGAACGAGAAGAGATGAGGATAAGGGGGGAAGAGTCGAAACTGGACAACGCCGCCAACCCCACATTTTCCATTTTTCATTTTCCATTTTCCATTTCCTCCGTGCTGGGTGCCCCATCCCGTTCTTACCTGTTGGAACCGCCGGCAGATGTTTCCTGTTTTTGAGAATCCGCATTGCGGCGATTGGTATGCGGGCCGAGAGCCGATGCAAGTCAAGCCAGCCATTACCTATTGTAAAAAAGTATATTATGACTGCTGCCGGGAGTTGCGGTAATGATTGCAATCAGCAGCACATCTCTGGCATAGTAGGTGCTATGGCATAAATAGGAGGAAAGTCGGCATCGAGGGTGGTGTCGGCGCGAGAACGTTTTAGAAGTGCCCTTGCGAGGGACTGAAGAATTATTGGAGGAAGTATTTATGAGATCGGTAATTCGGTTTACACCTGTATTGCTTGTGATGGTGCTGGCCACTACAGCCTTTGGCCAGATCATTCCTGGAGACCCGGGCACGTATCCGTCGGTGAGCATCGCCGGCTCGCCGCACAATCTGAACAATTTTCCGGGTGTGGAGCGGGCCGACGGGCAGATTTGCATATTCTGCCACACTCCGCATAACGCGCTGTTGGCTGGGGAAGCGAACGTCCTGTGGAACCATGCCGAAACCGGCGAGACGTTCACGATGTACTCCTCCACCGCCGATCAACCGGAGGGGTCGAGCAAGATGTGCCTCAGTTGCCACGACGGCGTGACCGCCCTGGACAGCTACGGCGGCACCACCACCGGCGGAACCACGCCTCTTACGGCGGGGCTGTCGACCAACGTGGGCACCGACCTGTCGGACGATCACCCGATCTGTATCGCATACCCGACCAGCGACCCAGCCAACTACAACGATCCCGGCACCTTCGCCCCCGGCATCAACAGTGGGCCTGGTGTCAGACTGGTGCAGATCAACAGCGTGGATCGCGTGGAATGTGCATCGTGCCACAACGTTCATAACAACGGTTTGGGCGACTTCCTTCACGTTCCTATCCAGGAGAGCTATCTCTGCTTACAGTGCCACAACAAGTAGTTCGCACTACGTGAGCGGCTGCCGTGAGGGTTCCTGACTCTTATCGGAGGAATAGGGTCCTCAGCGGTTGGCATGTACAGTTTGGAAATTGTGCGGGAACGCACATCCCCGTAATAACGTGGGGGTGTGCGTTCTGCTACTTGCGAGGCGGCGGGAGCACAGGATGTAGGGCGGGTTTTACCCGCCATCGGTGTAGGGCGGGTTCCACCCGCCATCGGTAAAGAAAGCGGGTTTTACCCGCCCTACAAGACCGGTTGCACGTAACCGGACGCGGATTTAGTATTGTCGTTCGAGGTATGGCCATGTGGTTCTGTCGAATTCAGCGTTGTGGGTGTGGTGTCGGTATTGTCGTGCTCGTGGGGATTGCAGGTTGTGGGTCCGCGCCCAAGAGCGATGATCCGTTGCTGTTTTTCCCATCCCCGCCAGCCAAACCACGTGTGCAGTTTTTGACCTGGGCGAGCGGTGCGGACCAGGTCGAGCCGTCCAGAAGTTCGTTCGAGACCTTCCTGCTCGGCAGAGAATCCGAGGCACTGCGGGCCATCAACAAGCCATACGGTGTGGCAGTTCGGGATGGGGTTGTCTACGTTTGTGACACCAAGGGGCTGTGCCTCTGCCGCCTGGATTTCAAGAAGAAAACCTATAATGTGCTAGGCGCCCGAGGCCCCGGCCGATTGCGCAAGCCCATCAATATCATTCTCGACCCGCTGGGCTACAAGTTCGTGGTCGATCCGGTTCGCAAGCAGATCGTGGTGTTCGGCCCGGACGACAAGTACGTCACGGCATTCGACGTCCCCGAGCCGTGTCACCCGGTCGATGTTGCCATCCACCAAAACGAGCTTTATGTTCTGGACAACGACAAGTCATGCCAGATCGTGGTGATGGATCGTTCCAGCGGGGAAGTGCTTCGCACACTCGGCGGGCCTGGCGCCGAGCCCGGGCAGTTCAGGATTCCCAACAGCCTGTGCGTCGGCCCGGAGGGCTACCTGTATGTCAGCGACACGCATAACTGGCGAATACAAAAGCTGACCCGCGACGGCGAGGCAGTGTGGGTCAAGGGGGCTCCGGGATATACCCTGGGAAGCTTCGGGCGCCCGCGAGGCATTCGCGTAGGGCCAGACGGAATCGTCTACGTGGCTGATGGGGCGACCGAGATCGTTCAGATGTTCGACTCGACAGGGCAAATCCTCATGCGATTCGGCGGGCCTGGAGATGCCCCCGGAGCGCTGGCTTTGCCCTCGATGGTCGCCATCGACAAGACATCACTGCCCTATTTTCAGCAGTATATCCACGAAGATTTCAACGCCGAGTACCTGCTGTTCGTCGTGAGCCAATACGGCTCCCATTTAATCAATGTTTACGCTTTCGGTTCATTCCCCGAAGGATACCGCCTTAGCGAATCGCAGATCACTACGCTTCCCATGCCGGATGCGGAGGAAGGCATCGGGTCCGTGGAAGGGCGCGACCCACCCAAGGTTTCTCCCACTCAGCCGAAAGAGCAACGACAAGCGGAAGAGCCGGGCAATGTCGAGGGGCAGGAGTGATCCGATGCTCAGGAGAGAGCGTTTCTTGGTTATTCGAGGGTGTGACCATATTCTGAGGTGCGTCTGATCTTTTCAGACTACACTTCAATTGGTTGGATGCCATGCAACGCCGTGAACCCAATGTTTTCGTTCTTGTTCGTATTCTTAGCCTCCGGAGGAGGCGACGGAATATAGCCCAGGGTGAGCGCAGCGAGCCCTGGGTAAGCTGTCCCTCCCGCTCCAAGCCCCCGAAGGGGGCGACGGATCGCCTGGCTCACTGCGGATTCCATCGCCCCCTACCTTCTTGACAATTGTCACCCCCCTGCTGGATGTTGGAGGCTGGTCGATTTCAAGGAGGTGGACCATGGCTGTGCGGAATGCTAAGCAGGAAGAACTAAGCCGTCTGGACTGTAAGACACTCGATTCTCAGTTTAGGACCACGATTCGCGATGGCCTCAACTGCTCGCCTTTTGAGGCGGCAGCGGTGCTCCAAGTCGTGCATGAAGTGTACGGGGCGGCACTGGGGACTTCCGACTCTGGAGCCTTGCCGGGGCAAGCAACCTTGGTCGCCGTCGATGCCGAGGAGCCAGCGGGCAAATCGGTGGCTCAGTGCGAGAAGCGAACCATCCGTCTGACGGTCCATCGCGGGGCGACCGATGCTCGATGTCTGCAGGAGAAGAAAGCGGCTGCGTTCAGACGCTCACGGATCCCAGACCTATGTCAGGAGGCTCTCAGCCAAGGGGCGCTGCTGACACGTGAGGATCTGGCTTACCGCATCTTCTTTGTCAGTCCGCGGACGATCTCACGGGATCTGGAATCGTTGCGGAAGACGAATCCGAATACGCCAATCCCGCTCCGCAGCATGGTGCATGACATCGGGCCGGTGCTGACACACCGCACGCAGATTGTACGCCTGGCGCTGGAGGGCAAGACCACCTCGCAGATCTGCCAGATCATGCGGCACTCGCCGATGGCAGTGGCCAACTACGTTTCGACCTTCACGCGTTGTGCTCAATTGGCGAAGGAGAACCTGCAGGCCGGCCAGATTGCTTTCCTGCTGCGGCGTGGCAAGGGTCTGATCCACCGTTATCTGGAACTGCTGAAGGAATGCCGTCAGGACAAAAACCTGGGATATCACCTGGAGGAATTCTTGAAGCTTGGGCAGGCTGGCTCGCCAAAAAAAGGGGCGAAGGAGACGTGCCCATGAGTCACAAGCCCGACTATGTTCGCAAGCATTATGGTCCCTTGTTGCAGAAAACCCTGCAAAATGCGGTGTCGCACGTGATTGGCGAGCAATTCCCGCGGATCGGAGGTCCGCGCATACGCGAACTCTGTGCTCAGATGATCCTGGACGTGGTCGATGCCCACGTGCGTCCCACCGAACACATGCGACATGGGCAGGCCCTGTGGCTGGGGATCGCGACGAATGATCCGCCACGCCGACATCAGCGAACGGCGGATACAAAGCTGGTGCCGGTTGCCCTGGACTTGAGCCTGCCGGAAGACATCCACGCGCGTCTGGATCGCAAGCCGTCTCAGGAACGTTTGCGGATCAAGGCGGTGCGGCTGTGCGAACAAGCTCATCAACAGGGTGCGTTGTTGTCGAACGTCGACCTGTCGGAACTCCTGGGCTTGAGCGCATGGACAATCTCCCAGGTGCTGGTACGGCACGAAAAGCAGACCGGTCGTCTGGTTCCGCGTCGCGCCACGCTGCACGATGTTGGCACTGGCCTGACGCACAAGCGGATCATCTGCTGGAAGCGCTATGCCGAAGGCAAGCCGGCCGACGTTGTGGCTCGCGAGACGTATCACAGCCTGGCGGCGGTGGACCGGTACCTGGGTCAGTTCGATCGTGTGCGTCATTGCCGGTGTGAAGGGATGTCGGCGGAGAAGACGGCCTTCGCGCTCAATTGCAGCGTCGCGTTGGTCAACGAATACCTGGCAATCGATCTGGAGTTGGAAGGCGAGAGGCCATGTTGAGCGTTTGTCCGATTGACAATTGCGATCATGCGTTCATCATGGTGGTCATCGGCCGAGAGGATAGGGCTCTGCTGAGGAGCAACCCGAGCGCTCGGACCGATGCCGGAACAGGTGCGGGAGCCTACCCTCATGGCGGCTCCCGCTCCCCCAGCCTGTTCTGGCTCGAAAGCGACAAACCTTGGGGGTTTGGGGGCAGAGCCCCCAAGACAGATGCCGGCATGGTGTGCCAATTGTCAATATCTCTGGGGGCAGAGAATGCGTCATCGTGCTCATGAACACGTGTCCTCAGGTTCACAGCGTTGGATGTTATGGCACCTGTCAACCTGATGCCACAAAAAATGGTCACACCCGTCATTCGGCGAATTGCCGGCATTTTGTTCCTGTTGGTGGTGATTGTCGCCATACCGGCGTCCTGTTCGGAGCAGGGGCGATATCGGGCGCTGAAGTTCTTCTTCGACGGTGTGCCGAAGCCCGGCGCCCCCCCTCCCACCAGGGGCTATTCGGGCTGCTCCAGCACGACTATTGGGAAGACGTGAGCGGGCGCGAGCGGACCAGCGGCGACGACGGCACGGTGCTCGAATTCGACCTGAACGCCGGTTTCTTCAAAAAGAAAAAGTACCCCGGAACAATCTTTGCCCGTCGCTACCAGAACATCGAGCCCCGCCCCTTCCGAGCCGGCCTCGAAACCACCACCAGCAACTTCGGGCTGGTTTGGCAGTACGTCAGCGAGAAAACCCCAACCAGCTTCCAAATCACCCATACAGATGTCAAACTCCATCCGCTCGATCCCCAGGAAGATGACGGGCGGCAGAAAAACACCACCGCCCGATTCGAGACATCCTACAAGTTCAACGACCACAACGTCGTGTCGCTTCTGTACGAACACCAGGCGGTGGAAGAACAGCCGTTCGAGCTCGACTATGACTCGGACGAGATCACCCTGACCCACAGCCTCAACTTCGGCGGGAACCACCGCCATCAGTTGGAATCGGAACTGAACTACTTCGACCAGCGAGGCACGTTCAACGTCGAGCGATTGCGGTGGCGAGAGATTCTCCGCTTTAACCACTCCGACCAGTTGCGCTCGTGGCACTATTTCGAATTCCTGGACCGGGTCCAAGGCAGCTTCAGCGGAGTGGAGCCTTCCAAGGAACGCTCTTACTCGATCTCCTCAACAGTCGAACATCTCCTATGAACCGCCCAACGAGCGTGACACCAGGTTCTTTACCATCGAGGGGCGTTACCGCCATCCGATCACCGAGCACCTTACTGTTGAGGGGATTTTATTGTACCGGAATGAAGATGACTCGCTCAGTGGAAAGAACGAGGGTGTCGATGTGGACTTGTCCCTGGAGTGGTTCATCCGGGAGACGGAGGTCAGGGTTACATACGAATACGGGCAGTTCAACGACAACTTCGCACGCAGCAACAACTCGGCACTCTTCGTGCAGCTGAAACGGAGGTTTTAGAAATGGAAAATGGAAAATGGAAAATGGAAAATGGAAAATGAGGAAGACGACCGCCGCGACAGCGCAGGGGCGTTTAGCGGCGACAAGTCCGTAG
>JAGLWJ010000321.1 GCA_023133475.1 Phycisphaerae bacterium
TGTTCAACGCTGATTGCGATAACTCCCTACCTCTCATCTCTCTGCGGTCTCTGCGTGCTCCGCGGTGAAATATCCGGCCTAGCGCGACGGCTTGCCGAAGGTTGCCAAAACGCCGGGCGGTGCGTTATGATCCCCGGCGGTGCGAGTCTTGATACGGGACATGCCGAACTATTAAGGAAACCTGTTCCATGACCAGGAAGCTCACTTCCCATACGATGTGGGTATTGGCGAGTGGTATTGTTTGTATCGCGGGGCTGGCGTCGGAGGGGTATGCTCAGGCTGATGTCGCCCCGCCGGTCGTCTCCGTGGACTTTCTCGGGGCTGATGCGGTCGGCGAAGCGTACTTCCAATCGGTGGTTCGCACTGCCGTGGGGCAGCCGTACGATGAGGCTGTTGCCGATGAGGACGTGCGCCGTCTGCTGCGGACGGGCAGGTTTCTCAGTGCGGCCTTCGATACCCGGCAAACCGCCCAAGGCGTGGCGGTGACGTTTCGCGTGGTCGAGCGCCCGCGGATCACCGCCATCCGCGTCGTGGGCAACGTCAAGTTCAAGGATAAAAAGCTCCTCGAAGCGGTGACCATCGCGGTGGGCGATCCCGTCGATACGCTGAGCGCAGCCGAAAGCCGCAACGCCATCGAAGCCATCTACCACGAAGAAGGGTACGGCGACGCCAAAGTCACCTATAACGCCGAACTCCTCCGCCAAACCGGCGAGTTGGTCTTCAATATCGAGGAGGGCGTGCGCATCCGGGTCCGCAAAATCCTATACGAGGGCAATGATTCCATCCTCGAACGGGAACTCAACAAGCATATCAACACCACAACGTATCTATGGATTTTCCGCGACGGCAAGTTCGACGTCGAGACGGTGGAGAGCGACACCTTTGCAATCCAGGCCTATTACCGGGACCAGGGATACCTCGATGCCCGAGCCAGCTATCGGCTGGAATACAGCGAGGACGGCTGTGATCTGACAGTTGCGTTCATCATCGCGGAGGGGGCTCGGTACTCGATCGAGTCGATCAGTTTTCGCGGGAACGCGGTGTTCAACGATGTGCAACTGCGGGGCAGGATGCGTCTGGCGGTTGGCGAGGTGATGAAGCGCCCGCAGTTGGAGAAGGATGTCAGGAGCATTCAAACCCTCTACGGCGAGAACGGTTACATATACGCCGGCGTTGCGGCTCAGCGGGTTTTCTCGGAGACGCCGGGGCTGGTGCGAGTGATCATCGAGATTGACGAAAGCGAGCAAATCCGCGTGGGGCGGATCGTGGTGCGTGGAAACGAACAAACCAAAGACAAAGTTGTCCGGCGAAGCCTGGAACTTTTCCCCGAAGAGGTCTTCAACCTGACCGAGGCTCGTGAGGCGGAAAAACGCCTGCTGCAAACCCAAATTTTCAGCAAAGCCGCCGTCACCCCGGTGGGCACCACGCCCGGGGTGCGCGACGTGCTGATAAACGTCGAGGAGTCTGCTCGCGAAGGCGATCTCATCTTCGGGGTGGGGGTCACCAGCAACAGCGGCCTGGTGGGCTCTTTCGTCATCGATATCAAGAACTTCGATCTGTTCGATTACCCGCGGAGTTTCTCGGAGTTCATCAAGCTCAGAGCCTTTCACGGAGCCGGGCAGCGGTTGCGTATCGAAGCCCAGCCGGGCACCGAACTCAACCGCTTCCGCATCGACTTCACCGAACCGTACTTCCTGGATCGCCCGTTGAACTTTGGCCTAAGCACCTATCTGTTCAGCCGTGGGCGCGAGGGATACGACGAGCAACGCGTCGGGGTCAACGTCAGCCTGGGCAAGCGTTTTCACAGAGGCATCCTGGAGGGGTGGTTCGGCGAGCTGTCGCTACGGATTGAAAACGTGGACATCGACCCCGAAGACATCTTCACCTCCCGCGAAATCCGCAAGGACCGGGGCAATAACCTGCTGACCAGCATCAAAGCCACTCTGGTCCGTGACCGCACCGACAACCGTTTCATCCCTACAAAAGGTGATCGGTTTCGCTTTAGTTGGGAACAGGCGGGGGTGCTTGGGGGGGATCACATTTTCGCAAAAGTGACAGCGGGGTACACTTGGCACAAGACCGTGGCTGTCGATGTGCAGGATCGCAAGTCGGTGGTTTCGCTCCGTGCCGATGTTGGAGCCATCCTGGGGGAGGCGCCGGCCTTTGAGCGGTTTTATGCCGGCGGGATCGGCTCTCTGCGCGGATTCAAGTTCCGGGGCGTCAGCCCTCGCCGCGGCATACGGGATGACGCGATCGGCGGCGATCTGCTGATCCTGCTGGGGGCGGAGTACTCATTCCCGCTGTACGGCGAAACGCTACGCGGTGTCGTCTTCAGCGATATGGGCACGGTGGGTGACGACTACGGGGTCGACGCATGGAGAATGACTGTAGGCGCAGGCGTGCGCATGACCGTCCAGTTCCTTGGGCCTATTCCGCTGGAGTTTAATCTGGCAGTGCCGGTCGCCTCCCAAGGTGAAGACGAGGAACAGGCGTTCAGTTTCTTCATGGGCGCAGTCTTTTAGAGAGTCCAAGGTCCAAAGTCCAAAGTCCGGTTGTAGGGCGGGTTCCACCCGCCGCACCATGCCACAAAGGCGGGTGGAACCCGCCCTACAATTGGATAATTCATGAACGCAGAGAGCGCAGAGAAGA
>JAGLWJ010000322.1 GCA_023133475.1 Phycisphaerae bacterium
GGGGGGAAGAGTCGAAACTGGGCAATGCCGCCAACCCCGCATTTTTCATTTTCAATTTTCAATTTTCCATTTCCCCCATTCTCTACGTTCATGAATTATCCGGGCTCAAACAAATCCCCAGCGGGGGCGTCGAAGACCATCAATCCACGTCCGGGGGTGCCGGCGGCACCATGTTCTCAAGCATGCCAATCAGTTGCGGGATATGAGCTGTGGCAACGGACAAGATTAACTCATTGTCGATTTCGCCGTACTCGTGCGCCAGCACGTGGCGTTGAGCGATGATCTGTCGCCAGGGAATCTCGGGATGATCCTCCCGAACAGCCTGCGAGACCCGACCGGCAGCCTCGCCGATGATCTCGATCCTGCGTTCGGTGGCCAAGCGAAGGTTGTCGTCCGCCTGGTACTGCACCAACGTGAGGTTCCGTATTGACGCAACAACGCCCCGGGCCGCCTCAAGCATGTCCCACAGGTAACCGGCATCGTTCTCCTCAAGCGGCATGGATCACCTCGCGCGTGCTCAGTATCCGGTGCCGGCGGAAGGGGTTACGCAGGCCACGCTTGGAGACCAGATCGACTTCCCGACCGAAGATGTCGCTGAGTTCCTCGATCATCTCCACCCAGTCGAACAAATCCAGGCCGTGGCCTGGCGCAAGCTCGACCAGCACATCAATGTCGCTTCCGGGGCTGAAATCGTCTCGCAACACGGAGCCGAACAGGGCCAACTCTCTGACTTTCCACTTGCGACAGAAGTCAGCCACGGCGTCAAGGGGCACATCGACTTGCAGCTTCCGCACCATCAACATACTCCCGCACTTGGTGCTTCATTTACCCATAATGTTCAATTCTACCCGATCCGCACACCTACGCCACACCATCCACGCGGTTTGACCAGGGAAACCGTAGAGCCACAACGGCGGGCAGAACCCGTCCTACAACTGGATAATTCATGAACGCAGAGACGCAGAGAACGCAGAGAAGAGCGAGAAGAGATGAGGATAAAGGGGGAAGAGTCGAAACTGGACAACGCTGCCAACCCCACATTTTCCATTTTTCATTTTCCATTTTCCATTTTCCATTTTCCCCATTCTCCGCAGTGGATCAGATGCGATTGCCCTGGTGGCGGGGGGGCAATTTGTGGGGTGGCCAAATTGCGTGTAATGCGGTGTAATCCACTCATCTGGTCTGAAGTGATGAACCGTGGAAAGGATCAACTATGAAGTCGAAGTGGATAACCTTGGTCATATGTGGTGCGTTTACAATGCCTGGGCGGGCGTCCGCGCAGGAGAAGAACGTTAACGTGGCGGTGGTGAACCTGTCACACCTATTTGAACGCTACGTTATGACCAAAGACCTGGAGGCAAAATTCGAGGGATGGCGGACGGCAACCGCCGCAGAGGCAGAGAAAAAACGGTCCGCCGTCGAATCGCGACGCAAAGACCTCGTTGCCCTGAAGCCCGAGTCAAAACAGTTCGATGAGCTGGAGCAGGAAATCACCCGCATGGAAATCGAGTACGAGGTGTGGGTGACGCAGCAGGAGAAGGCCATCAAAAACAACCACAAGCGCTGGCTGATGCGCATCTACAAGGACGTGCGCGAGGCAGTCGCGGCAATCGCCTTGGACGCCAAAATTGACCTGGTGCTGACCTACGAACAACTAACCGAGGACGTGCCGGACTCCAACGCCTTACGCCAGCAAATCCTGCTCCAAAAGATCATCTATTTCGACAACCGCATCGATCTGACCCAGGCGGTGCTAGCCCGTATTAACCAGAAATACGAGAAGGCCGGAGGTGCTGCCAACCTCCAACTAAGTCAGGCATCACCGTTCAGGGAATCGAGAATTGAGAATGGAGAATTGAGAATGGAGAATTGAGAATTGAGAATGGAGAAAATGGGGGATGGAAAGCATCACCGCAACGTTTAGCGGCTCCCCAACGGGGAGCGCGGAGCGTGAAAAACTGAGAAAACGGCGTATCAACTGTTGTAGGGCGGGTTTCACCCGCCGTTGTGACATCGTGCGGTGGGTAGAATCCGCTCTACAACCATTCTCCATTCTCCATTTTTTTAGATGCGATTTCCCTGGGTTGCACGCCGGCAACCGAAACGTGACGTGGAAGATTTGCGATTTGTGCTATAATAGTCGCCGTCGAGTGAGCAGGTAGACGTTGAAGCAACAAAGGACAATTAACACGCCCGTGGAACTCAAAGGTCGGGGACTGTTCACCGGCCGGAGTTGCAGTGTGCGCTATCTGCCGGCGAAGCCCGATAGCGGGATTGTGTTCGTGCGCACGGACCAACCCCGACCAATCCGGGTGGCAGCGCTCATCGACAACATCGCCAAGCGAGCCCGCCGAACGGCGTTGCGAAACGGCACGGTGGCCATCGAAACCGTCGAGCACTGCCTCAGCGCTTGTGCCGGGCTGGGTATCGACAACCTGGAAATCGAGCTGAACGGGGACGAACTGCCCAGCTTCGACGGCAGCAGCCTGCCTTTCGTCGAGAAACTTCAGGAAGCGGGCATCGTCGAGCAATCGGTGCCGCGAAAGAGCTATCGCATCGACGAAGTGATCCGGGTGGCGGATGGCGACTCGGAGCTGGTGGCATTGCCGCCGTTCGATCCCCACTGCGACTCTCTGGAGATCATGTACGACCTTGACTACGGTTCGCAAGGGCCTATCAGCCGCCAGATATGCACGGTCTCGGTTGAGCCGGATTACTTCGCTCAGCAGATCGCCCCAGCCCGCACCTTCGTGCTCAAGCAGGAGGCGGACGCGCTGCTGGCCGGCGGGCTTGGGCAACACCTCACCTACGCGGACATCCTGGTATTTGGTGAGGACGGGCCTATCGAGAACACACTCCGCTTCCCCGACGAGTGCTGCCGTCACAAGATTCTGGACCTGATCGGTGACCTGGCGTTGTTCGGTTGCCCGCTTATCGGGCGGATACACGCCCGCAAATCGGGCCATTCGCTGAACCATGCCTTGGTGCGCGCCCTCA
Organism: Phycisphaerae bacterium; assembly: GCA_023133475.1. GTDB lineage: Bacteria > Planctomycetota > Phycisphaerae > UBA1845 > UBA1845 > JAAEQG01. The sequence goes on from JAGLWJ010000322.1 coordinate 2,998, forward strand.
ATGAACACCAAGCGGCGCGCCGGGCGGCGGCGCTGGTGCTCCAGACACCCGCAATGGGCATACACCGTATCCAGCGAATACTGCCGCACCGCTATCCGTTCCTTATGGTCGATCGCATCCTGCGCATTGAGGGCACCCAACGGGCGGTCGGCATCAAAAACGTCACCATCAACGAGGAATTCTTCCAGGGGCACTATCCTGGTCAGCCGATCATGCCCGGGGTGTTGATTCTGGAGGCTATGGCTCAGATGGGCGGGGTGCTTTTGGCTCAGGAGTTGGAGCATAAGGGCAAGGTTGCGGTCCTGCTGAGCATGGACAAGGTGAAGTTCCGGCGGGCGGTCATGCCGGGGGATCAGTTGCTCCTCACCGTGGAGGCCATTCGCATCAAGTCACGCAGCGGGCACGTCAAGACCCGGGCGGAAGTGGGCACGGAGCTTGTGGCAGAGGCGATTATCAAGTTTGTGATGGCTGACGCGGATCAGGCTTAAACCCTTTTGGGAGTGCCATAGGAAGTGGGAAACACAATCATCGACACTCCTGCATCAATTCATCCGACGGCAATAGTGGACAGTGGTGCCCGCCTGGGGCGCGAGGTCGCCATCGGGGCACACTGCTATGTCGGAGCGCAGGTCGAACTGGGGGACGGGTGTCGCCTCTATAACCACGTGACCATCGACGGGCACACCACGTTGGGGCCTGGGTGCACGGTGTTTCCAGGGGCTGTGCTGGGGATGCCGCCGCAAGACCTCAAGTATCGTGGTGGGGACGTGCGTTTGGAAATCGGCGCCCGCAACACCATTCGAGAAATGGTGACCATCCACCCGGGCACCGAGAACGGCGGCGGGATCACCCGCGTCGGCGATGACAATCACCTGCTCATCGGCGTTCACGTGGCCCACGACTGCCAGGTGGGGAGTCGTTGTGTGTTCGCCAACTATGTGCAACTTGGCGGGCACGTGCTGGTGGAGGATTATGTGACCTTTGGCGGGCAGAGTGGCGTGCACCATTTTGTGACCATAGGCCGGCACGCCATGGTTGGCGGGCTGACGCGGGTGGCTACGGACGTTCCGCCGTTTATGGTGTTTGTCGGTGCCCGAACCCACGCCCGGGTGCGTATGGTCAACGGCGTCGGCCTGCAGCGCCGCGGATTCACCAACGAGCAGATCGCCGCCTTGAAGAAGGCATACATGCGGTTATATTCCCGCCGGGCCCGTTCGAGCGGGCGGAGCTTGTTGGATAACGTCGAGAAGTTGCTGGCGGAGAACCACGCCGACCCTAATGTTCAGTATCTGGGGCGCTTCCTGATCCGCTCGTTTGCCCATGGGCGAAACGGGCGATATCTGGAATCGCTACGACATGATAAACCTACAGGAACCTGATTATGCCGAAGAAACTGCGTGCAGCCGTCGTGGGCGTAGGCCACATGGGCAGACACCACGCGCGGATTTACAGCGAACTGCCCGAGACCGAACTGGTGGCGGTGGTCGATAAGGACCTGTCCCAAGCCGAGAAATATGCAAAGATGTATGGGTGCAAAGCCTGCCGCGAGGTGGGCGATATTGTGTCCGAGGTGGATGTGGCTTCGATTGCCGTGCCCACCGTGGTGCACGCCGCGGCGACTCATCCGTTGGTGGAGGCACGCATCCCGGTGCTGATCGAGAAGCCGCTGGCTCCGGACGTAGCCACCGCTCAGCAGATACTCACCTGGGCCAGGCAGTATGACACCGTTATCCAGGTGGGGCATTCCGAGCGTTTCAACCCGGTGGTGCAGGCCATGAAACGCATGGAGGTGACACCCAAGTTCATCGAGACCAACCGCATCAGCCCCTTCACCTTCCGCAGCGCCGATGTGGGGGTGGTCTTCGACATGATGATCCACGACATCGACATCGTGTTGCACATGGTGCAGGATCGGAGCTACCAGGTGAATGCGGTGGGTGTCAATGTGCTGGGCGATTGCGAGGACATCGCCAATGCCCGCGTGCAGTTTGCCAACGGAAGTGTGGTGAACATGACCGCCTCGCGTCTGGCTCTCAAGACCGAGCGGCGGATACGGGTCTTCTGCCCTGATGCCTATCTGTCCATGGATTACCAGAAGCGGACCGGCATTGCGGTCAAGAAGGATGCCAACCTGGACTTGTTGAAGATGGCTCGCGAACGCAACTACGAAGACCTTTCGCAGATGAAGAATGTGGACTTCGGTTCGCTGGTCAACGTCGAGCCGCTGGTGATCGAGGACACCGAACCGCTCCGCATGGAGATCGAATCGTTCCTTCGTGCCGCCCGCGATCAGGACAGTTCCGGCGTATCGGTGGAGGAAGGCGCCGCGGCGGTCAGTCTCGCCCAGGAAATCGTGGACTGCATCAACGCCTGCGGATGGCACGATGGGGTGTGAAGCGGGAGGGAATGGGGAGAAATTGAAAATTGAAAATTGAAAATTGAAAATGGGGGATGGGAAACATTGTCGTTGCGCACACAACTATGATGTCTTCCGTTCCCCATTTTCAATTTCTCCATTCTCTCCTATACGCTCGGGTTTCTGATAAGCAATAAGTTGTAGGGCGGGTTCTACCCGCCCTACAACTGTGATTACACCGTTTTCTCAGTTTTCACGCTCCACGCTTTCTTCTACACGCTCCCCTTTGGGTCGCCGCTAAACGCTGTGGACTTGTCGCCGCCAACCTGCGTGTGTATACAACGACAATGTTTCCCATCCCCCATTTTCCATTTTCCATTTCTCCATTCTCCCCTACAAACTTGGGTTGCCTATCGGCAATAAGTACAACACTCGCTGGTCCTTGGGCAGTTTCAGTATTTTAGCGACCTTGACGTCCTCGAAGGCGCCCACGGGCACTCCCGCGAGTTTCAACGCCGTTGCTTGCAGGAGAATGTTCTGAGCAACGTGCCCCGCTTCGATGAAACAGTAACGTTCCGCCCGGCTGCCGTACTTGCGGGCTGTCCGCTCGACCGCGGCGGCGATCACCACACAAAGCGGAGCCTGCCCGATCGGGTCCTGATCCAACGCCGCCCCCTGCAATGCCTGACGCACATCGCCGGTCAGATGCGGTTTTAACCGATGTTTGGCCGGCTGATAGTGGCTTACTCCCTCGGCGGTGACGATGTACAACTCGATCGGAAACAACGCCCCGGCAGAAGGCGAAGCCCGATACCCGCGCCCGCGGTCGGTGATCCCCTGGCCTGCCCAGCAAAGCTGGGAGATGTCCTTGAGCGTCAGAGGCACATCCATGAAGTCACGAACAGAACGACGTTTGGTGATGGCCTCTTCGACGGGCATGTGGCCGGTCAGCACCGGGGCCGGCAGGTCTTTGGGATGCTCTTGCCCCACACCCGACATGCCCGAAGCCCCGCCTAACCCAACCACCGCCGCCGCACACAAACTGGAATAACCTGGTAGCCGCATGGTCAATTCCTCCTCAACCGGGCGGGCTTCACCCGCCGCATTCAGCCACAAAGGCGGGTGAAACCCGCCCTACAAGAGTGTCACCCATGCGTCGGCAATCCATCAAACCATCGGTAACGGAGCACTAGCCCCGTGCGGTCATCAGCCCACATGCGTCACGCACCCTGGCCATTACCTGTGCCGCAGCCGCCCGTGCACGCTTGGCGCCGTCCACCAGGACGTCCTCGACCAGGTCGGGATCGGCAGCCAACTCCGCCCGGCGCTCGCGGGCAGGCCCGAAGTGCTCCTCGAACAACTCCACCACCCGCTTCTTCACCGTGCCATACCCAAGACCACCCTTGCGGTAAGCCGCGGCAATCTCCTCGACTTCCTCGGGGGATGCCATCAGCTTCAAAATGGCGAAAACGTTGCACTGCTCGGGGTGCTTGGGGGCCTCCACCGGTGTGCTGTCCGTCTTTATGGACATGATCCGCTTACGCACCGCCTTGGGCGAGTCAAACAGGTCGATGGTGTTCCCGTAGCTCTTGGACATCTTCTGCCCGTCAATCCCCGGGACGATGAAGGCCTCGTTCAGCCGCGGCTCGGGACGCTTGAGCGCCTCGCAGTTGTAAGTGTTGTTAAAGTAGCCAGCCATGTCCTGAGCCATCTCGATGTGCTGCACCTGATCCCTGCCCACCGGGACGATGTCACTATCGTAGATGAGAATGTCCGCAGCCATAAGAATCGGATAGCACATCAGGCCCATCGACGGGGCAATCCCCTTGCTGATCTTGTCCTTGTAGGAATGAGCCCGTTCGAGCAGCCCCCGACCAGTCACGGTGGATAGAATCCAGGTCAGCTCGCAGACGTCCGGCACATCCGACTGCCGAAACAGAGCAGCCTGGTGCGGGTCGAGCCCCAAGGCGAGATAGTCCAGAGCCACGTCGCGGGTGAGCATTCGCTGCCGCTCGGCGTCCTGCACGGTGGTGAGGGCGTGGTAGTTGGCGATGAAGAAGAAGCACTTGTTGCCGTGCTGCAACTCGACGTGCTGCTTGAGTGCCCCCAAGTAGTTGCCCAGGTGTAGTTTACCGCTCGATTGGATCCCTGACAATACACGCATGATATACGCCTCCAGGCGGGAAATTACGCTTTCGGCGGCGTCTTTGCAAGTTCGCCCTGCCTGCCGGCTTTTTGCAAGGCTGGAAGTAAACATTCAGTGAACCCGTGGTGAACAGGCAACAGGCAACAAGGCAACGAGGCAACGAGGCAACGAGGCAACCTCCGACAAGCCGTCGCGCTAGCGGAAGTTTACAACTAACCCGCATTTCTCACAAGGGGGGTGGAAAAAGGCCGCCCTCTGTGCGATAAAACCTATTGTGAATTCAATTTACATCGCACAGAGG
>JAGLWJ010000323.1 GCA_023133475.1 Phycisphaerae bacterium
GAGGTTCCACCCACCCTACGTTCTGTGATTATGCCGTTTTCTCAGTTTTTCAAGCTCCACGCTTCGCACTTCATTTTTCACACTCCCCTTCGGGTCGCCGCTAAACGCCGCCAACCCCACATTTTCCATTTTCTCAATTCTCCATTCTCCGCGTGCTCCGCAGTGAATTAGATGCGATTGCCCTGCTGAGCATTACTTCTGCGAAAATTTGGGGTTGAATTATTCGCCATCCTGCGATATACGAAGGCTATTGGTGCGGGTGTTGGGATCGGATTCTCGGCGGGTTCGGTTTCAGCCCGTGGTCGTGGTGTTTGTGGGAGATTGGCTTTGAGTGCTCTGACAAAGATATTCATTGTGTTGCTCGCGGTTTTCAGCATTGCATTTGCCATGTCCACTGTTTCGTTCGTCTCCCAGACGAGCAACTGGAGGAAGCTGGCAGAGGACTATCAGTCTGCCAACCAGATTCTCGAAACGAAGATGATGAACCAGAGTGCGGCCCACGCCGCAGAGAAAGCCAACTGGCTCGATGCGCGTCGCGAGCATCTGCGGCAAACGGCGGAACTGGAGGGCGAGTTCCTCGACCTTCAAACAGACCAGTCGCAGCTAAACGCCGATATGGCGCAACTCAAGTCCGAAAAGATGTCCGCCGAAGCTTTGGCCCGCAACCTTGCCGGGCAGCTCGAGCTGGCCAGCACCGCCCGCGACAACGAACAGGGCCAACGCGAGAAGTTGCAGGTGCGCAATATCGAACTGGAGAAACGCAACCTGGATTTGAACGAACGGGTCAACGAGCTGACCACCCGGACGGTGGTGCTGATCGAGCAGCAACGTCAGTTCGAGCAACAGATAAATATACTGCGGGCGGAGAACGAGAAACTTACCACGTTAACCCGTCGAGCGGCGAGCGGTGAGCACCATGCGGATAGTTCGGAGATGGTGAGCCCGGTGGAGCCGGTGGCCGGCACGCCGATCCGGGGGCGCATAATCGAGGTGGACGGGAAGTTGGCGACGATCAGCGTGGGCTCTGCTGATGGTGTGCAGGAGAACATGATGTTCGTCATCTACCGCGGGATGGAGTACATCGGGGACATTAAAGTCACCGACGTCGCCCCCCACACTTCGGCAGGCACGATCACCCGCGCCCGGGGCACCCCACAGTTGAACGATCTGGTGGCGGATGAAACTCGTTTCGGGATGGCGGGGTAGAACCCTACCTGCCCCCATGCAGGCGTGTGAGCAGGCAATACTATCAGCCGCAACGAATTTGAGCGGAGCAACAAGAGATGAGTGAAAGTGGCCCGGAACCAACCAGTCCTCAAAGCGATGTGTACACGGTATTGCTGGTCGTTGCGACGTTGTTCCTGGCGGCAGCCACCGTGTTTATTGCGATTCAGGCCCAGCAATTCTTTGGTCGTTGGCTACCGCTCAATCTTTGATGGGTTTCGAGACTCTTTCGACCGCGGGTTCTTCATCCGCACGCCCACTGCTCCGAGGGATCAGCCAGTCGAAAGGATGGCAAACCGATGATTTTCGACTCATTACTCGGCATGTTCAGCGTGGACATGGGGATTGACCTGGGCACGTGCAATACGCTGGTCTGTGTCAAGGGTGAGGGGGTCGTGCTGAACGAGCCGTCCGTGGTGGCGGTGAAGAAGGGCACCAATCGGGTCCTGGACAACGGCAACGCGGTTGGTGTGGTAGCCAAGGACATGCTCGGCAAGACCCCCGGTTCGATCACCGCCATCCGCCCGCTGAAAGACGGGGTCATCGCCGATTTCGACATCACCGAGGCGATGCTGGGCTACTTCATCCGCAAAGTCCACGGGCGTCGCAACTTCTTCAAGCCGCGGGTGGTCATTGCGGTTCCTTCGGGAATCACCGCGGTGGAGAAACGGGCGGTGTACAACTCCGCGGAGCGGGCGGGTGCCCGGCGGGTGTACCTGGTCGATGAGCCGATGGCTGCGGGGATCGGGGCGGGGCTGCCCGTCGCCGAAGCCACCGCCTCGATGATCGTCGATGTCGGAGGTGGGACCACTGAGGTGGCTATCATGTCCCTGGCGGACATTGCCGTGTGCGAGTCCGTCCGCGTCGCCGGGGACGAGATGGATGAAGCGATCATCAACCACATGCGGCGGACCTACAACCTGATGATAGGCCTACAGACCGCCGAGCGGATCAAGATCGAGATCGGCTCGATCTACGAGAACAGCGAAGAAACCTCGTGTGAGGTTCGCGGGCGCGACCTCATCAGCGGGTTGCCCCGCCGGAGCATGGTCACCAGTTCAGAAATCCGCGAAGCCCTGCGCGAACCTGTCGGGCAGATCATCGAGTGTGCCACCCGCACGCTGGAACATGCCGAGCCCGAGCTTGCCGCCGACCTGGTTGTCAACGGGATTCATCTGGCTGGTGGAGGGGCGTTGCTGCGCGGGTTGGACAAGGTGCTTGCCGAAGCCACCGGTCTGGATGTGAAGTTGGTCGAGGACCCCTTAAGTTGCGTGGCCCGTGGGACGAGTGTTTACCTCGAACACCTGTCCATGTGGAAAGATACCATGGAGTCCGACCACGACGAACATTGACGCTGCCTTCGGCCGCAACCCAAAATCAGTACCGCGACCGTAACCGTAATGGAGCGGCTAGCCCGGATATTTCACGAACGCAGAGACGCAGAGACGCAGAGAAGAATGGGGAAAATGGAAAATGGAAAATGAAAAATGGAAAATGTGGGGTTGGCGGCGTTGCCCAGTTTCGACTCTTCCCCCCCTTATCCTCTCTCCCCCCGTTTTTCTCTGCGTTCATGAATAATTCGGGTTTGCCGGAAGCCCTCCTCAGGCGGTTGGTATAAGTGATGCGAACCAGGCGCAAGGGAAAGCATAGCACTCGCAAACGAATCCTGGTTGTCTTGTTTTTCTGTTCCATCGCAGGGTTGCTGCTGCCCACCTCGCTGACCGGGCGGTTGATGAACCTGGTTCAAGTTCTGGTGCCGCTGCAGGATGTAGCCAACCGCAGCGCTGATGCTGTCGGGTCGGCTGTTGATGCTCTACAAAAACCGGCGTTTTCGGCGGCTGAGGCTGAGCAGGTGGTTGCGGAGAACCAGGCTTTGCGACACACCGTCGCCTCCTACCAATCCAGGATCGCCGACCTCGAGCAATCCGTGCAAAACCTGACCCGCGTTCGCAACCAGGGGCTACGCGGAAAATTGATTCCCGCATGTGTGGTGGCTCCCGACGCTTTGGCCTGGAGAGAATCGCAGTTGATCGATGCCGGGAGCCTGCGAGGCGTCCATCGCGGTGCCGCGGTGATATCCAACCACTTCGCCGTCAACCTCGGGACCGAGAACGGTATTCGTAGTGGGCAGGCTGTTCTGGCGGCGGAGCTGTTCGTCGGGACGGTGGACCTGGCGGGCACGCACACCTCACGTGTCAAGTTGGTGTCCGATCCGACGATGCACATGCCGGTGCTCATCGCCCGTGAGGAGAGCGAGGCACATTGGCCTGTAGATGAGAGATTCTGGTTTGTCGGCGCCGGCGGCAACCACGCACGTATCGAGGACGTCGATCACCGACACATAAATAGCGGGGCAATCCAGATCGGCGACCGCGTGCTGACCATGCCGGGCGACGAGCGACTACCGGTTTCCATGCTCATCGGCACCATAACCGGAATCGAGCCGGACAAGCACAATCCCCTGCTTTACATCCTCGATGTGCAATTGGAGTTTGACGCCAACCGTCTCCGCCGCGTTTACGTGCTCGACCCCACCGGCGAGTAAGGGAATTGGGAGCAGTCAGCCCCCGTAGGTCGGGTCCGCAG
>JAGLWJ010000324.1 GCA_023133475.1 Phycisphaerae bacterium
GGTACTGATTGGCCTCGTAGGTCGGGTCCGACCTACAGACTGGTGATCACCGAAGAGGGGACCGTGCTGAGCAACAAGACCTGGATCGCGGTTCGCAACGTCGGCGGCTGGGGTGGTGTGGAGAGCTTCACTGTTCAGTACATGGTCCAGGTGGGCGACGTGAACAACGACGGGCGAGTGATGGCCAACGACCTCAGCCCGATCTTCCCGATGATCCAGACAGCGGTGGCGTCTCCCACGGAACGTTGTGACATCAACGGGGACGGGCGAGTGAAGGCCGACGACCTAAGCCCGGTGTTCCCGAACATCCCATCGCCCCCGGTGCCCAAGCCCGGCGGGCATTGAGCCTCGTAGGGCGGGTTCCACCCGCCGTTCGATTGGAGAAGGCGGGTGGAACCCACCCTACTGGTCACGCCCGACATGGGCCAAAGCCACGAGAGATCGGGCCAGTCCGGATCGGCTGGGCTGATTGGCGTAGGCAATCGCCACACGAGTCCCCCAATTATCAGACACGCCCTTTGACCCGGGTTCGACAATCCCCGCGATGGAGTTGGCCTGTCGGCCCATGGAGAGGCTGTTGGTGAAATACCCCGCTCCAAACGCCATCAGGATGACGGCGGCGTAACGCAAAAAGGCAAACGTTCGCCTCCTTGGCCTGCCCATCAGCCCGCCGGAAATTTCCGGAACACTCACCGATTCGTCCAGGGCGTGCATCGCCGCCAGCGTGCGGCGAAGGCTTTCCACCTCAGCCGCCAACTCCGCGTCGTCGGCCAAGTGCGCCTCGAACTGCCGCCTCTGCGACTCGTCCAGTTCGTCGCCCAAGTAGTCAGCCAGCATACCCCAAGCTTGATCGTGATTCATGATTGGCTCCTTGCCGGCGCCCAACGCCTCACCAAGCGGTTGCGCACGGCGCTTAAGGCCCGAAGATAGTGCGTCTTAACCGTGGGAACCGCCAGACTCATCTCGGCGGCAATCCGGGCGAAGCTCAGCCCATCGTATACCTTCGCAATAAGCACCCCACGTTGCGACTCGGTGAGTTGTTCGAGAGCAACCACCACCTCACCACGCAGCTCTTCCCTCTCCACCTCGTCGAGCGGGGGCGCAGGCTCACAAAGCAACTCCGCTCGGGAGGCGGGTTCCGTCGGCCTGCGTGACCGCAGCAGGTCGATCGCCCGATTGATGGTCACCCGCCTCAGCCAACCACGCGGGTTATCCGGGAGCCCCCGGCGAGACTGGCTCAACCAGCGGAGGAAAACATCCTGCGTAGCGTCCTGGGCATCGTGATGTCGGCCCAGGAGTCTGTAGGCCCACCCATAAACGTCTCGGCGGTAACGCTCGAAGACGCCCACGGCTTCGTTTGATGAGGATGTTGGCATCGGGCTCTTCTCCACCTACCGCACTACCCGAGAAGTCGCCATCAGTTCGAGATCTTGATAGCGAAGCTCTTTGGCGTCAAACTCCCACACCACCCGGTTGCCTTCGATCTTGACGCCATTGGCGGCTACTATCTCGCCGGGCATCTCGACGGTTATCTCGAACGAATCGTCGTTCAGGTCTTCGCTGATCTCGTGATAGCGTTTGTGCCGCAGATAGCAATCCTTAAACTCCGCAGCCTGCTGCCCGGTGTATCCGCATGTCGTTATCAGGGCCGAAATCATCCGGTCCATGCCTTTGGCTTCGAATGCCTGTGCCTCCTTCTCGAAGGCGCGATTACGCTCCTCATCCTCCTCAGTCCCCAACAGGGACACAATCCGATCGTAGTCCGGTTCGTCTTCCAGCCCTCGCAGGGCGGCACGGACTTTGAGCCACCCGTCCTGGGGCATCTGGGGCGAAACCTCCAGAAAGGCTGACCGGGCGAAAACGGTCATCTTGAGAATCTCAAAGCCGGCCAGCGTTCGGATCATTTCCACGCGGCTCTGGTAACTCCATTCATCGAAAGGCTTACCATCCGAACGCTCGGTAAGCGGTTTGAAGAGTTCCTCTCGGATGGTCTCCAGGTACGCCCAGGCACGTCGAACGGGATAGACCCGATAGAAATGATAGTACTGCCCGTCAGGCCTCTGTTCGATCCTCAGCCGCGTGGGGAAGCGTAACGACAGCTCCGCCTCGGGGTGGCTGGCGGCGGCGTAACAGTCGGGCAGCACGGTGCCGGCTGGGAATGCTTTTTCAGCAGTCAATACGTGGTTTTCTTTGCTTTTGTCGTCGATTTTCACTTGCCGGGTCACGCTCCACCGGTCCGTCGTTGAGGGGGTAGAATCGCCTTCGTCCAGTTCGCCGGCTGAATCGGCTTCGTATTCCAGCCGGATGCTCACCCCGCCGTCCGGGGCGACCTTGATGGTTTCCTTGCGTTTCACGCACCCCAGCAGAATGAACGCCGACAGAGCAGGTAAAACCAGAAACAGATTTGTGCGGTTGAGGGTCGATTTCATGTCGCCATCTCCTAAAAATGTGTGAACGTGTGAATATATACGTCTACCATAAATGACGGGAGACACCTGGAATTGGATGACACAAAAAACGGCTGCGGGGGAATGTCGGGTCTGCGGACCCGACCTACAGATACTAAACGCTATGGAGTTGTCACCGCTAAACCTGGATAATTCATGAACGCAGAGACGCAGAGAGCGCAGAGAAAAGCGGGGAGAGAGAATTGTAGGGCGGGTTTCACCCGCCGTTGTGGCATCACGCGGCGGGTAGAACCCGCCCTACATCTGGACAACGCCGCAAACCCCGCATTTTCCATTTTTCATTTTCCATTTTCCATTTCCTCCATTCTCTACAGTTCGGAGGTGTTTGGGTTATGATACGTTGGTGATGGCATCTGCGCAGCGCCAACTGTCGATCATCGTCCCAACCTACAAGGAGGCTCCCAACCTACGCCCGTTGTGTGAGCAAGTCTTCGCTGCCACTGCGGCTGCCGGCATTGCCGCAGAGGTTATCATCGTTGACGACGACTCCAACGACGGTTCTGAAGAGGTGGTGCGTGAACTCGCCGCCGACCACGAAGTTCGCATTATCGTCCGCAAAGGGGAGCGCGGGCTCAGCTCGGCGGTGGTCCGGGGGTTTGAGGATGCCCGCTACGACGTTTTGCTGGTGATGGATGCCGACCTGTCACATCCGCCCGAGAGCGTCCCTGTAGTGGCTGAAAAGGTGTTCAGCGGGGAGGCTGATTTCGCGGTGGGCTCGCGTTATGTGGGTGGTGGGGAGATGGTGAATTGGCCTTTGTTGCGGCGGATCAACAGTTGGGCGGCGACGATGCCCGCCCGGGTGCTGGCTCCGGTGCGTGATCCGATGGCTGGTTTCTTCTGCCTGCGACGCGAAACCTGGAAACGGGCGGAGAAGCTCAACCCCATCGGCTACAAGATCGGCTTGGAGTTGATGGTGAAGTGCCGCTGCCGCCGCATTGCGGAGGTGCCCATCGTATTTAAGGACCGGCTCTGCGGCGAGAGCAAGCTCACCGTGCGGCAGCAGTTGTTGTACTTGTGGCAGGTCGGGGGATTGTACTGGTTCCGCTTTCCGCTGGCTGTCGCGGGTGTGGCGGTTTTGGTGGTTGTTTTTTTGATCTGGCTGCTTGCCGGTTGACTTATTCGCCCAGGTCCCTCCGGCAGACCACAAAGCCCTTACGCCCCTCGAACCCGTGCACAAAGGGTCGCCAGCCGCGCCGGCGCAACTCCCTTTGCTTTTCAGTATCGTTTTGCCACCATTTTGCATCGGTGATCACCCATTCGCCCTCGCCGACCTCATCCAGGGACGAGACTTGGCGGAGCTTGATGCGCTCCGGCGATGAGGAGGACAATGCCCGGGTCCGCCAGACCACCCGCAGAGGATTAAAAGGCTTGCCGGACAGTTCCCACATAGCCAGTGTGGCACCGGTTTCATCCAGCCCTTTGGCCAACTCGACCCACGGCTTGAGCTTGGCTTGGCTGCGCTGCACGTAGGGCAGGACGTGAGCCACGCTCATCACCGAGCCCAAGACCGCCAGCATCACCAGAGAACTACGCCGAAGCCAACGGCTCGAAGTCAACCAGGGAACCGCAAACAAGACCACCGCAGTCAGCGGAAGCATGAAAAAATAGCAACGCCATGCGGTCTCCTTGGGAGCCGGCCGGCAACCGCCAGCAAGGTGCGTGCCGAGTCCGTAAGCCGTCAGGCCAACGAGCAACGCCAGCACAAGCGTAAGACCGATAGGCCTGGGGTGGCCTTTGCTGTCGGCACGGGGCTGCTCCCAGAGCTTCACCAGCCAGAGGGCACCCAGAATCACCAGCGGGACACCAATCCCCACGCAGTAGCGGTCCAGCGCGTGAAGCCCCTTGTAACGGCAACTGATTAGAGACTGAAACAGAATCGCCCCCAAAGCCCATAGCACCACATAGCGAACCATCCGGTTCTCACGAAACGAGTGCAACGCCCCGCCGACCCCCAGAAGCGAAAAAACCAGGAAAGGCCTGGAAGTGAGAAACTCGAGGTACTCGGTCCCGCAGCGCACCGTGCCACCGCCGCCGGAGTTCCCGCCGCCTTTGCGGAAATACGTGGACCACCGGCAGCTAAACCACATATCGCCCATGAATATCCAGTCCACGACAACCAGGCAGGCCCAGCCCAACAATATGCCGCCGACCAACTGCCCCAGGACCTTGGCTTTACCGTCGCACCGCCACAGCACCAGCAAGACCACCGGCAGGATTGCCATCCCCGTTTCCTTGCATTTGACGGACAGCAGACAGCACATCCCACTGGCCAACACGGTTATCCAGCGCGTGCGGGAAGAGGAGGTTTCGGCGGCGAGCAGTGCGCAGAGCAATGCCACACCACTCCACAAAGCCATCGGCTCATCGCTGTACGGCACGGTGAGGTATTTGAGCAGTACGGGGTAAAATGGCATCAGCAGAGCGGCGATCAGCCCACACGCCGGCCCACTGATGCGCCGGCCCACAAAGTAAGCCACCCACATCAAACCGACCACCGTAAGGGCGGAATACAAAGCTGCCGCGCTCTGCCGCGATTCCATCAGCAGATAGAAGACACGCAGCGTCCAGATATGGGCGTATCGATTGGGAACGTGTGCATTGGCGCGAGGTGCAGCCGCTATGTCGCAATACTGGTTGTCGTCCCACTCCGCCGGGCCGACGAAAAAAACGGTCATCGCCAATGCCAGCCACACGACGCTGAACACCACCAAGGCCAATATCGCCATGGTGTCGTAAGCACCCCATTGCCTCCCATCCAGCGCGAGCGGGCTGGTGGTGCCGGTTTTGCGGAAGACGTGTTCTGCTTCGGGTTTCTTGCTCATAACTCCAGGTCCATTATCGCGTTAGCACGGTTGAAAACGTTTATATTTCGTAAATATCCAGTAAACCCGTCCAGCCTGTTGTA
>JAGLWJ010000325.1 GCA_023133475.1 Phycisphaerae bacterium
GGGTTCCACCTCGCTCCGCGAGGTTCCACCCACCCTACTGGGGGGCGTGTAGAAAAGCCCGGCGTCACTTGCGTATCGCCGGGCTTTTGATAGGAAGGGGGTCGTTTGTTAGACTGCGTGGGTTTTCATGTTGCAGGCCCGTGGACCGTGCCCAGCAAATCGCTCACATCGGCGGGCGGCTGATTCGAGCCTGGTGGAGTTGTGCCATTGCCGCTATCCGGCGACGTGTCGCCGTCCGGCATAAGCATTGCCTGAGCCAATATCTGTATCGCCAGGTTCAAGTCCTGGAAGATGGTCTGAATCATGTCCACCTTGAGCTGGTGCCCAGGGGTGATTGCCGGTTCGGTCTCGGTGATGGTGGGTCCTTGTCGCGTTCGGTTGATGGCTGCTGAATGTGCCGCGTGGAACCGTGTGTTACCCTGTCGCACCATACGCCCTGGTGCCCGAGTTGCGATGGCTCCAGCCCCGGCGCTCTCCCAAACCGGGCGTGCGTTTGGAAACTGCTGAGACGTCTGTGCCATGGCAGACACTCCAACGATACCACCAACAACCACTATCAGTATCCACTTGATTCGACTCATAATTCAGAACCCCTCGAATAGTGACCACTTACCGAACTGAGCACGCCACACCATGCCCCTGACATCCATATTCTACCTCTTTCCCGCTCTGCGGTTGCAATTATCGCCGCAAAACCACCATGCCCGCAAGGGCTTTATCGACCGGACAGCCGGAAAACCTTCAAAAGCCCTCATCGGCCCAAAGCCCGCGGTGTACGAGGATCAGGCAGGACGACTGGCATTAGTGCCCGATTATTCTTCAACCAGCTCCGCCGGTGATACGCCCACCTCCAGGATGCTACAGGCCTGAATCACGTTGAGCCCCAACGACTTGGCTTTGGCCAGCAACTCTTCGCTCTCCGCTCCCGGGTTTACCCACACCTCCGCAGGTTGAACCCTGCGAATGTCCTCCAGAATCCGCAGACCCTCTTGCGGTGGCAGGTAGATCGAAACCCGATCCACCGGCCCAGGAAGGTGTAGAATGCTCGGGAAGGCCTCGAAGCCCTCTATCTCCTCCTCGGTGGGATGAACGGGATATACCCGCCAGCCGGATTTGGCATAGGCGCGGACCGCCTTGTTGCCGAACTTCCGCCGGTTGAGCGAGGCGCCGATGATTGCGATGTATTTTCTCTTGCTCATTGTGAACTCTCTTTCTTCAGGTGCTCGTCCCCTGCAACAACCCCACATGAATCGCCACGCACTCCGCAAGTGCCTCTAAATCATAGCCGCCTTCCAGGATGCTGACCATGCGGTTGACGCAGTGCCGGCGGGCCAGGTCAAGTGCCCAGGCGGTCATCCACTCATAAGATTTGTTCTCCAATTGCAACGGTGCCAGTGGATCGCGGCGATGGGCGTCGAAACCGGCAGAGACCAGCACGAACTCCGGCTCGAAAGTCTCGGCGGCAGGGGCGATTTTCTCCTCGAAAGCTACGCGGTAGGCTTCGTCACCCGCACCAGGGTCCATCGGAATGTTGAGTGTTAGCCCCAAACCAGGCCCGCTCCCGGTTTCGTGCTCGT
>JAGLWJ010000326.1 GCA_023133475.1 Phycisphaerae bacterium
AGGTATCCTAATGCCCTTTTGACAGAAGGGTGGAGCGGCAGTGCTGTTGCAGGGCTTCCGCGTCGGACTGAGTTGGTGCTGATGTAATGGAGTTTTGATGATGAGAGTTTTGTTTAAGGCCATCGCCCCAGCCATACTGGCGGTCTTTGGCCTGGCTGGGGTGGTTTGGGCGGAGACGGTCGAGCTTTTCGACGGCTCACGGATTGAAGCGAAATCCGTGACTTTTCAGGACGACAAACTGGTTCTGGACGACGGGCGAGTCATCCCCCGCAACGATGTCCGGCGGATTCTGTTCGAGCGTGGACAAACCGCCCAGGCGGCCCCGGCGGCGGTGTCCGACTCCGACGTGCAGGAGCTGTTGCGTAAGGCCGCCGCAGCCAAGGAAAAGTATCCCGACGTGGGGTCGATCACCCTGATCGACGACGGCGAGTACACCCTCCGCCCGGACGGGACCCAGTTGGAGCGCACCCACTACGCAATCAAGATTCTGAAGGAACCGTGGAAATCCGCCGGGCAGATCGGGCAGGTATACGAGGAAGGCCGCAATCGCGTCACGCTGGTCCGGGCACGGACCATCTCGCCCGACGGGGCAATCCACGAGTTCGACCCGGCAGACCTCAAGGAATCCAAGCCCACCGGCGGCATATTGTCTTTCCAGAAGAACAAGACGCTCAGAGGGCAGCTTCCGGAGGTGGAGATCGGCTCGATCGTGGAGGTTATCTGGGAAGACGAAACCTACAACCCTTACGACAAGGAGTTGTTCTTCCCTCGATGGTTTTTCGGCACGACCGAGCCGTCGCTCTCCAGCCAGATGACCATCCGCATCCCCCGTGAGCGTAAGCTGAATTACAAGGTCGTAAACCTGCAAGGGGCGGCGGCTGAGCCGCAGGTCACCGAAGAGGGTGACTATCGCGTCTATCGCTGGGCGTTGCAGGACATCGAGCACATCATCCCCGAACCAGCCATGCCGTCTGTCGGGCAGGTGGCTCCGTACTTGCAGGCTTCGTTGTTCGAGAACTGGGACTATATTTTTGATTTCCTGGGCAAGTTCCAGCGAGAGCACACCCAGGTGACGCCGGAAGTCGAAGCCAAGGTGGCTCAGATCGTCGGCGACAGCACCGACCCCGAGGAGAAGCTGGCTAAGATATATCACTGGTTGCAGCGGGAGAACCGCTACATCTCAGTCAAGGGGAGCATGGGTTCAGGCTGGTCGGGGCATCCCGCGGAGTTGACGCTCAAGAACAAGTTCGGGGACTGCATCGACAAAGCCATCCTGTTCACCGCCATGCTGAAGGTAGTGGGCATTGAGTCGTCCCCGGTGATCGTCATGACCAACCACATGCCCGCCGACGATCGTTCGGTGCCAACGCTCTACGGCAACCATGCGATCACCGAAGTGCGACTTGGCGGCAAGGTGTTCCACCTCGACGCAACTTCGACCATCTCCCGCTATCCCGCCTTCAACGCCTCCGATCATGGAGTCACCACCATTAACGTCCTGGAGCGGAAGATCGGCATGGTGGAGGTCCCATCACCGGAGAGCAACCGGATGAACCTGGATTTCGATCTGAAAGTCGATGCCGAGGGCAACGTCAACGGGGTGGTGACGCTCGAGATGAACGGCTTTGTCGAATCGAGTCTTCGGCAGGGCCTCGAGCAGGTCAACAAGATGATGCTCAAGATGTATGCCCAGCAGTTCATCAACCGGATATCGCCGGGTGCAACGCTGGAGAAAATCGAGACCACCGACGAGAAAGACCTCACCGTCCCCTTGAAGGTGACGTTGCAGGTTCGTCTTCCCGAGTACCCGACTTTCGCCGGCGACCTGATGATCTTCAAATTGCCGGTGTCGGAGATGATCCACCAGTTCGACGAAGCCGCCCTGGAGAAGCGTCAGTTTGACATCGAGTATGCGACATCGCTCCAACTCCGGCAGAGGATGCGGCTTGCGTTACCCGAGGGTTATGTTTCCAAGGGGCTGCCCGAGCCGATGCGGTTGGCAACCAAGTATGCTACCTATGAATCCAAGTGCCGGGCTGACGGGCAAACTCTGGTGTTTGAGGACAACTTCAGCCGACTCCGCCGAGTAGTCCCGCAGGAGGACTACCAGGAATACAAACGGTTCCTCGAACAGGTGGCTGACGCCGCCAAAGTGCCGCTGTTTCTCTACAAGACGCGTTAACGCGGATAATGCAACAGAATTGAAAATGGAAAATGGAAAATG
>JAGLWJ010000327.1 GCA_023133475.1 Phycisphaerae bacterium
TCGTTGGGTGCACTCCCTTCTTCTCTGCGCTCTCTGCGTCTCTGCGTTCATGAAAAATATGGGTCAGTGGCGACAAGTCCGCAGCGTTTAGCGGCTCCCCAGCGGGGAGCGTGGAGCTTGAAGAACTGAGAAAACGGCGAAATCATAGTTGTAGGGCGGGTTCCACCCGCCTTCTGGGCATGGTGCGGCGGGTGAAACCCGCCCTACGCCTGCTGTTGGCATCCATAGCTGAAAGCTGATAGCTAAACTAAGGATTATTTTGATGAAACGTATTGGATTTTGTTCGATAGTGCTGTTCCTGCTGGCGGTGCCCGCTCCGGCTCAGGAAGGCAATGATGTGCTTTACTTGCAAGACGGCCGGGAGCGGGTGGGCAAACTGATTGCCGTCACCGCCGAGGGGATCGTGTTCAAGGTCAACGGCGAAGCCGCCACCATGACGGTTGCCAAGGGTGAGGTTCAGCGGGTCGATCTTTCTCGGCGTCGCATCGGGGACGACATTCGGACGGTGGATAAGTTGGACGACCCCGTGATCAAGCGTCTGCTGGCTGGTGCCCCCAGCAAGCACAGCTACCCCGACTCCGGCCACGTGGTGCTTTACTCTCTGCGAGAATACAAGCTCGGCGCGGATGGTTCGTATACCCTGCGTGAGCGGCGGGTGGACAAGGTGTTGCTCGAGCGAGGCAAAGACCAGGCCACCGTCACACGGCACTTCAAAAAGGGCGAAGAGACATTGAAGATCGACTTCGCTCGGACGATCAACCCGGACGGGTCGATAACGCCGATCTCCGACGCAGCCATGGACATCACCAGCGTCAACTCACGCACGCCGGAGTACGAGAAGCTTTACCAGGTGAAGTTTGCCATGAAGCAGGTCAAGGTGGATTCGGTGCTCGATTACCAGTGCACCAGGCATCGGGCTCAGACCGATCCGCTCGAGCCGTTCTACGCGAGCTTCTTCTTCCGCAGCCGTGAGCCGATTATCGAGGCTGAGCTGCGCATCATTGCTCCGCGCGGGGTCGAGTTGGCCTACAAGACAGATCGCCTTGAGGACAACGTCGAGTTCACCAAGGAATATACCGACGACGGCGTGGTCTATCGCTGGGTTGGCAGGAACTGCCCGCGGGTGATCCCCGAGTCGATGATGCCGCCGCGTGGCGATCTCTATCCGCGGGTGACCGTGGCGGTCAAGACCTCGTGGGAGGCGATCGGGGAGGCTTACGCCAAGGCGCTGGCTGATGCAGCCAAACCGACCCCCGCCATCAAAGCCAAGGTGCAGGAACTCGTCGCCGGCGTGGACGACCTCGAGCAGAAGGCCCGGCGAATCTTCAATTACTTTACCGAGGGAATCCGGCAATTGTGGGTCAACCCGAACCAGTGCGGCTATCAGCCGCGACCGGTGGGCGAAGTCTTCGCAAAGCTCGCCGGCAATAGCACCGACAAAGCCGTGCTGCTTTGTGTGATGCTGCAAGAAGCCGGGCTTGAAGCCAACGTGGTCTTGTGCTGCCCGCAGGGCAACGGCAAACTTGTCGAGCAGGTGCCGTGCATCAAGCAGTTGGATGACGCACTGGTTGCGGTCACGCTTCCCGACGGGCGGCGGTTCCTGCCCGTGGACAACGACTCGGTGCGCTTCGGGCAGATGCCCACCGAATACCAGGGTGCTAAAGGGCTGTGCATCACGCCGCAAGGCGGCAAACTCGTTGACGTCCCCTTGAACATGCCGGACGAGGAAATGTCTGCAACCAACTTCCGCATGAAGATGACTCCGTCCGGTGATCTGATCGTGACAAAGACGCAGACCTTTACAGGCAACCGCGAGATCGCCCGCCGCGGCGCGTGGAAGAACCAGAAGGACGAGGAACTGCGCCGCGATCTGGAGGTGGCTCTTACTGCCTTGCACCCCAAGACGCGGCTGGACAGCTACAAGGTCGAGAACCTGCACGACCTGACCAAACCAATTACCTTTACCGAAACCTACACACTCCGAGACTACGCCATGCGAGCCGGTGACGATTTGCTGGTCTTCCGTCTGCCGGAGATCAAGTACAGCGCCGGCGTAGTGGGCAAGCCGGAGCGGGAGTTCCCTCTAAAATGGTGGGCACGTGCGAAGCGGGCTGTCGATCTCACGCTGGAGATCCCGCCCGGGTTCAAGGTTTACTACGCCGGCAAGGACTACAAAGCCGACGCCGGGGTCGCCAGTTTTAAGGCAACTTTTGCAACCGAGGGCGACAAAATCCTCTATCGCGACACCTTCCTGCAACTCCAGACCGAGGCATCATCCGAATCCTACGATGCCTATAAGAACTGTCTGGAAACTCGGGCGAGGGTATCCAAGGAGTGGATCGTCCTCGAGCGAGTCGCGGAGTAAGGGGAAAATTGAAAATGAAAAATGGAAAATGGAAAATGGGGAGATGGGGGATATTGTCGTTGTGTGCACACGCGGGTTAGCGGTGATAATCCGTAGCGTTTAGCGGCGACCCGAAGGGGAGCGTGAAAAGTGGCATCGCGCGGCGGGTGGAACCTGCCCTACATCTTCTCCATTCTCCATTCTCCATTCTCCATTCTCCATTCCCCCATGGTTGAGGTGCCCGAGGAGGTTCTTTTATGGTTCAGCAGGTGGATGTCGAACGGATTATAAAGGCTGTTCGTGAGATTCTTATCGCCATCGGTGAGGATCCGGAACGCGAAGGGTTACAAAAGACGCCTCTGCGTGTGGCGTTAATGTACCAGGAACTCTTCGAGGGGCTCGATCTGGACCCGGCCCGGCATCTGGAGACCAACTTCACCGAAACCTACGACGAGATCGTCATCCTCCGTGACATCCCCTTCAACTCGATGTGCGAACACCATCTGATGCCCTTCGAAGGCAAAGCCCATGTTGCCTATCTGCCGGCTGGCAGGGTTGTCGGCATCTCCAAATTGGCACGGGTGGTGGATGAATATGCCCATCGCCCACAGGTGCAGGAACGCCTTACCTCCCAGGTGGCGGACGTGATCATGAAAACCATCGAGCCCAAAGGGGTGGCTGTGGTGATCCAGGCCACCCACACCTGCATGACCTGTCGGGGCATCAAGAAGCCCGGAAGCCTCATGATGACTTCGGCAGTCCGCGGCCGATTCCGCAGCGATGCCCGCACCCGCGGTGAGATCATGGCACTGCTGCACCAGTGACACCAACGGCAGGTTTGCAACCTGCCCTACAGGTCTGGTGGGTGGCCCATCGCTTTAGCGGTGGGGGACACGAATGGTTCGTCCGAGCACCGTCGGTCCCCGTAGCGGCATGGGTGCTTGGATTCGCGTCCCCCACGGCTAAAGCCATGGGCCACCCCGCCGAACAATACCATGACACCGACGGCAGGTTTGCAACCTGCCCTACTCGTCTGATGGGGGGGCGATCACGCTGAGAGCTGGATACCGGCCGACCAACTGCTTGAGATGTGTGGGGTTGATGCGAATGCGCATCTCCACATAGTTCGATTCGTAACGGCGTTCCGCGATGGCGGCTTTCTGGTCGATCTGGGCGATCAGCTTGCCTTCGTGCACGGGTATGCGGACGGTGACCTCGATGATCCTGCGATTGAGCCACTCGCGAACCCTCTCCACCAGGCAGTCCAGCCCCATGCCGGTGGTGGCGGATATGCGCAGGGTGGCGGGCAGGCGGGTCTCCAGAACCTGGATGATGCTTTGGTCCTCGGCAATGTCGCACTTGTTCAGTAGAGCCAGAGTCGGGGCGTCGGTGCAATCAAGTTCGCCCAGAACCCGATCAACGGCGTCCACCTGACGCGGTGCGTCCCGTGAGGAAACATCCACCACGTGCAGACGGAGGTCGGCGTGGATGGTGGCTTCGAGGGTGGCCTGGAAGGATGCCACCAGCCGGTGAGGCAGGTCTCGCACGAACCCGATCGTGTCGCTGAGCAACACGGATTGCCCCTCGCCAAGATTCCAGCGGATGGTCTTGGTGTCAAGGGTGGCAAACAGCTTGTCCTCGACGTGCTGCCCGGCGTCGGTAAGAGCGTTAATCAACGTGCTTTTCCCGGAGTTGGTGTACCCCACCAGCGAAACGGTGAACTCATCCCGCCGGGCCTGCACCTCGCGCAGTTTGCGCCGGTCGATTTCATCGAGCTTGCTCTTGAGGTGGGTGATGCGGCGCCCGACGATGCGCCGGTCAACCTCGATCTGGCGTTCCCCAGGCCCACGAGTGCCGATCCCCCCAACGGCTCCAGCCCCGGTGGCACCGCCCACCCCGGCGATCCGCTCCAGGTGGGACCACATGCCGCGCAATCGCGGAGCGGTGTACTGCAACTGGGCCAACTCCACTTGCAAACGGGCCTCCAGAGTTTGGGCCCGGGCGGCGAAGATGTCCAGGATCAACTCGCTACGATCGAGAATTTTGCGTTCGATCACCTCCTCGAGGGCTCGAATTTGCGAAGGGGCCAACTCGTTATCGAAGATGACCACGGTAGCTTCGTTGGCATCGGCGCGCTGGCGGATTTCCTGGACTTTACCCCGTCCCGCATAGGTCCGGGCGGAGGGTCGCATGCGCTTCTGGGTCATCCCGTCCACGACCTGTGCCCCGGCAGCCTCCGCCAGTGACGCAAGCTCGCCCAACGGGTTACGAGCGTCGAAATCCACACCGGGCAGAACCACCTTCACCAACAGGGCTCGCTCCCGCTGGACCGATAAATCCTCTCGCACCAACTCTGCCAAAAGACTGAATCCCGCATTGAACACGCCGCAAAAACCACAAACGCTAAACGTTTGATCCTTCGCCAGCTTGGCAGTAAGTATACACCCGTCCAAAACCATTCGTCAACGGGTGTGATACACCGCAGGCAGCGCGACCAAGTCACAACGGTGGGTAAAACCCACCCTGCAACTGTGATTACGCAGTTTTTCACGCTCCACTTTTACGCACTCCCCTTTGGGTCGCCGCTAAACGCTACGGACTTGTCGCCGCTAAATCTGGATAATTCATGAACGCAGAGACGCAGAGAGCGCAGAGAAGAGCGAGAAGAGATGAGGATAAGGGGGGAAGAGTCGAAACTGGGCAACGCTGCCAACCCCACATTTTCCATTTTTCATTTTCCATTTTCCATTTCCTCCGTGCTCCGTGGTGGATTTAATGCGATTGCTTTGGCGGTTGGCTCGTCATGGTGGCAAGGGTTTGGGCAGGCGACTATCATACGTGGGTGCTCGACGAGGGCGTGCTGAGGGTTGCTGTTGGTTAATGGATGGCCCCAGTGATAAGGCAAATGGCAACTGGAACACTGCATCTGCGCCGTTTTCTCTCACTCTATGCCGAGACGGTGGCCGGCTGGGTCGCGGACGACCAGGAGCTTTTCTGGTTGGCTCCGAGCACCGAAGCACCCCTGACGGCTGACAAGGTGTTGGGATGGGCGCGAAAGGCAGGGCATCCATTTTTGCTGTGCACCGGGGATGACGAGTGCCCGATCGGCTATGCCGAGCTGAACCCGCTCCGCCGCCGCCGGGACCACCTCTGGGTGGGCCATGTTATTGTCGCGCCTGCTTGGCGTGGGCATGGGGTTGGCGTGTTGTTCATGCGTATGCTTCTGGAACACGCTTACAATGATTTGAGGGCGAACCAAGTCTCGCTGGTCGTGTTCCCCAATAACCACGCAGCCATCCAGTGCTACTTGCGGGTGGGCTTCACCTCTCGCGAGGAGCAGTATCACAAGTTTGGCCGGCCCGCAAAATCATATCGCATGTTGCATCTGGTCTCAGTAGGGCGGGTTCCACCCGCCGAACCAAGGCAAGAAGCGTAGGGCGGGTTCCACCCGCCACGCCAAGCCGAGAAGGCGGGTGGAACCCGCCCTACAGGCATTGTGTTCGACCACCATCGACCGGCAGGTTTATACCGTTAACGTAACTCGCAGCCGGTGAGGCCAGGAAACCTACCGCGGCGGCGATTTCCTCCGGTGCTGCAAACCTGCGGGCGGGAATCTCAGCCTTGATGCCCGCTTCAATCTCCTCGAGGGTGGTGCCGGTCTGGTCGGCTTTGCGCTTAAGCAGTGAGCGTAGCCGTTGGGTGTCCGTGTATCCGGGTAGGACGTTGTTGACCGTAATGCCGAACGGGCCTAACTCGCCCGCCAACGTTTTGGCCCAACTGGCCACCGCCCAGCGCGTGGTGTTGGAAACGCCCAGCCCCGGGATCGGCTGCTTCACCGAGATGGAGATGATGTTGATGATGCGTCCGAAGCCGGCCTGCTTCATGCCCGCAACCACAGCCTGAGTCAACAGATGGTTGGCAATCAAGTGCTGAGAGAAAGCGGCTTGGAATGCCTGGGGGTCGGCGTCGAGAATCTGGCCTGGGGGCGGCCCGCCGGTGTTGTTCACCAGGATGTGTATCGGGCCATGTGCCTCGATATGGCCTGCCACCTTGTCGGGCAATGCCTGCGGATCGACGAAGTCCACGCACAGGTAATGGTGGGCTTGCCCTGCCGCAGTGCTCAACTCGGATCGGACCTGCCGCAAGTTCTCTTCGTTTCGGGCGACAAGCGTGACCGCCGCCCCGAGACGTGCCAACTCGTGGGCACACGCCCGCCCGATGCCCTGGGTACTGCCGCAAACCAATGCCCTTCGGTCCATGAGCTGATCCATCCCTGTAGGGCGGGTTCCACCCGCCACCCGCCAGGACTGTTGTACCGCCGGCATCTTGCCG
>JAGLWJ010000328.1 GCA_023133475.1 Phycisphaerae bacterium
GCACAGACGTGGAAGAAGCAGTAATCCTCCGGTTTGCAGTTGTCATTCGACCAGCAGTAGGTGCCCTCGCACACACCCTGATAATCCACACTCATACCAGCCATGGCGGCTTGGCAGGCGTTGATGTACGTCACCCCATCGCATCCGCAGACCGGCTGCCAGGTATCCGGGCAGGATTGCGGCCGGGGCAGGCAGGCACCGGTCTCCACCGCACAGACATGGAAGAAGCAGTAATCGTCCGAGTCGCAGTCGTCATTCGACCAGCAGTGGGTGCCCTCGCACACGCCCTGATAATCCACACTCATACCAGCCATGGCTGCTTGGCAGGCGTTGATGTACGTCACCCCATCGCATCCGCAGACCGGCTGCCACGTATCGGGGCAAGACTCCGGGCGAGGCAGGCAAACACCGGTCTCCACCGCACAGACGTGGAAGAAGCAGTAATCGTCCGGATCACAATTATCATTCGACCAGCAGTATTGGGGTTCACACTCACCCTTGTAGTCCACGCTCATACCTGCCAACGCCGCTTCGCAGGCATTGGCATAGGTCACCCCATCACATCCACAGACTGGTTCCCAAATGTCCTCTGGGCAGGATTCAGGGCGAGCCCTGCAAATACCGGTCTCCGCCGCACAGACGTGGAAGAAACAGTAATCGTCCGGGTCGCAGCCATCATTCGACCAGCAGTACACAGCTTCACATGGGCCGTGCAGGGGGCCGCTTCCCCAGCCTACCAAGCCGTCCCACGATTCCCTGAATATGTAATACTGCGGCGGTTGCCCTTCCCGCCGGGTGGTGAGTTCCCACCCCACATCCTCGGAAGGCCAGGGATGATCGTAGCCGAAGGTGAAAAACTCGACCGCCAAGTGCGGATCGTCGGTCCACCAGTGGGCGCTACCCTCGGTAAGACTGTAGCAAGGGCCATACGACATCTGCCCGTGCGGAGCGTGAAAACCGCAGGAGTGATGCATCCCCTCCTCCTCCACCGCAAAGGACCATCCCGGCGGAATCAGCACATTGGTGTAGTTGGAAGCGTCCAGGTCGCCGGTTCCCACTCGGAATTCCATCGTTGGATAGCTGGCGGAATCCACTCGGTAGGCGTATGTTGCAGGCCCACTGCCGCCGCAACCATTGCCCACGCAGTCCACCAGCGGGGCATCCGCCATCGCCGGCAATCCCAGACACGCCGACACTACGACCCCCGAAATCATCACAATAAATCGCATACGGTTCATGATCCTCACTCCTCAAATGCCTGCCGGTCGCCGGACCGACGATACACCTTAACCTTGCCCAAAGGGACCCCACTTGTCGAAAGCTATCGACATGCCACACCAAGCTCTTCCTTGCACTCATAGCCCGTTCCCCCAGGGCACCATGCTTGATGCACACTTCAAGTATACCACATTTAACGTCACATAATCAACCGAGGCCCAAGGGCAAAAGCCCGAGTTCCAAAGCTGAAGCATGAATTGTTTCGGTGTCCCAAGAATGGCGGGTGGCCCATCGCTTTAGCGGTGGGGGACGCGAATGGTTCATCCAAGCACCATCGGGTCCCGCAACAGCCTGGATGCTTGGATTCGTGTCCCCCACGGCTAAAGCCATGGGCCACCCAGCCGCTCCCTTACGGTTACGGTCGCGGTACTGATTCAGCCATCAGCGGCTGTCCGATCAGTACCGCGACCGTAAGGGAGCGGCTGGCGGTGGGTAATCAGAACTTGATGCTTTTGGCATCGAAATCGGCGGCGGCGTAGCCGACGTTGAACTCCGCCCTGGTGAGCAGGTATCTGCCGAGCAGTTCCGCACCGTCGTCGTCGGCGTAGGAGAAACAGCCTACAGGCAGCAACCACTCCTTGTCCATGTGCACTACCAGCAGACGGTCGGGATACGGTTCTTCCTGCCCGGTATACGGTAGCCGCCGCTCAAACACGTACGTGGGCCGCCCGTCGATCATCCCGTTGCCCACGAACTCCAGGGACAGTTTCCCTTCGGCGTTGGCTTTGTGGGAATACAGCACGATCAAATTCAGGGTGTTCTTGAATCCGAACTGGTCGATAGTTCTGCGGGCCTCTCTCTTGGCGTCGCGCCCGTGGATCGCACGCCACACCTTGATTCCGATCCCACCCAGGATGCCCGACGGTTTAATCAAGGCCAACTTGTTGCCCTTCTTGTCAACCCGGTCACCCTCGACATAGAGCACGCGACCGGCCCGACCGGCGTTCTCGGTCCAGACCATGTCTACGCAGAAGGGGGACTCTTTGAAACGAACTTCGGTCACCTGCTCGGCAGTGAGCTTGTTGCCGACCAGTTCCTGCTTGGTGAAAGTGACGTGATAATCGTGGATGTTGCGATTGTACTGTTCGAGGCAGAACTCGAAGAAAGCCAGCGGGTCCTCGTGAGCCAGACGTTCCAGGCTGCTCATCGATTCGGTGATGAGCACCGCGGTGGGTACGATTTCCACGTCCACGGGGACCGTGCTTACCACCGATGAGCGGGAGACCTGATGGCATTGCACCACAAAAGCCAAACACAAGATCAACCCCACCACCGTTCGCATCCGACGGTAACGTCGATAAGGTTGCACGTTGCACTCCCGGGATTGGCTGTTGGTTCCCGACATCAGCGTCAAAGCCCTTTCTCCCAATTATGTTATCGGGTGAATCCTCGCGTCTGCTTAAACCCATATAAGCCGCCCAATCGCACACCTCTGACGATTGGTGGAACCATTTCGTCGGTCCGCCACCCCCATGACGCAAGGGTTAGAAGTATACCCCTTCCTACTCATGAAGTCTAGTTCGGATGCAGATTGTAGGGCGGGTTCCACCCGCTGCAGCCGTCCCAGGTGAGCGGCTGGGTGGCCCATGGCTTTAGCCGTGGGGGACACGAATCCAAGCGTCCAGGCTGTTGCGGGACCCGATGGTGTTTGGATGAACCATTCGCGTCCCCCACCGCTAAAGCGATGGGCCACCCGCATTAAAGAAGGCGGGTGAAACCCGCCCTACCGTCGCCATCCCTGGAGTGGTTTGACGGAACGACTGCGTGGGCCTATTCTCGGCATGTGTCGATGAACCCGAAAACATCAAACGATTGCGGTGGGAACTACAGGCCCATTGTTGGCATTGCGGCGGTGGCCATTGTTTTGACGCTGGGATGCCAACCTGCCCCACCGGTGCCCCGGTTCCAACTCACGCAGGAGGAATGGTCCTATAATAACGCCGTTGGGCAACTGCTTACCAC
Organism: Phycisphaerae bacterium; assembly: GCA_023133475.1. Taxonomy (GTDB): domain Bacteria; phylum Planctomycetota; class Phycisphaerae; order UBA1845; family UBA1845; genus JAAEQG01. Next base: position 3,241 of record JAGLWJ010000328.1, read on the forward strand.
CGATCACTTCGAGATATATACCACCATCGCAGACCAGGAGTTGCGTGCGGTGCTGCCGCTGTTCCTCGAATCAGCGTACCAGCTTTATACCAGCCTGCTGCCTCCGATAACCTCCGACAATCCGCGGATGCAGACGTACCTGTTCAACTCACGGTTTCAGTGGGACCGGTTTGTGCGGGATACTTTTCCGCGACGCTACCGGATATATGCCCGCATTCAGCACGGCGGGTTTGCCGAAGGGCGGATGTGCGTGGTCTATTACCTGCGGCGGGCCTATACGCTGTCAATCATCGCTCACGAGGGTATGCATCAATACTTCGGCAGTCATTTCAAGACCAGGATTCCGGCGTGGCTTAACGAGGGGTTAGCCACCTACTGCGAAGGGTTCGACTTTCGCGACGGGGCACCGGTTTTTCTGCCGCGTTTGAACACGTTTCGGCTCAATCCTTTGCGCCGCACTCTGACCAGCGACGCCCTGATCCCCTTGCCCAAGCTACTGGCCACCCACGCCGGCGAAGTGGTTGGCGAGGGGCACAGCGGGCTGACTTCCGCCTATTATGCCCAGGTATGGGCTCTGACCGTGTTCCTGCGTCACGGGCAAGGCGGGCGTTATGCCCCCGGGTTCGCCCGCATGCTCGAGGACATCCGCAACGGCTCGCTGCACACCAAGGCCCGCGCCGCCCGGCTCGCCTCAGGCCAGCCGGGGCAGATGAGCCTCGGCGAAGCCGTCTTCCGTGCCTACATCACCCATGATCTTGAAACCGTCGAGCAGCACTACCGCGACTACATGATCAAGCTGGCGGGGTTCAGGGATATTGATGCCCGGCACTAACCCGGATATTTCACCGCAGTTCTCATGCCGCATCCGGAAACCATGAAAATGGGGGCAGACGTAGGGTGGGTGGAACCTCGCGATTCCCAACGGCGTTACCGAGGGATGTCGGGTCTGCGGACCCGACCTACAGATACTAGCAGTCCCAGGATTGATAGTGCACTGGCGATGTCATGTTAAGAAAACAGATGTACATCAAGCCGGCGATTCTGTATGCCCTGTTGGTGCTGGTGGGGGCGGTGTTGGTTTTGCCGCTGGCCTGGGCGTTGCTGGCTTCGTTGCAGCCGCTGGATGAAGCCTTTCGCTATCCGCCCTCGTGGAAGCTGACGTCCCCGCGTTGGCGGAACTATGTTGAAGCCGCCGGCACCTTGCCGCTGGCCCGTTTCATGCTCAATTCGCTGCTGATTGCCACAGTATCGGTCGCCGGGGCGGTGCTGACCAGCGCCATGGCCGGCTATGCTTTCGCTTGTTTGCCGTGGCGTGGGAAGCGGGTGTGGTTCGTGATCCTGTTGGGTTCGATGATGATTCCTGGGCAGGTGCTACTCATCCCCCACTTCGTGCTTTATGAGACGTTGGGCTGGCTGGGGACCTACAAGCCGTTGATCGTGCCCGCCTGGCTTGGCGGCGGTGCGTTCAACGTGTTGTTGTTTCAGCAATTTTTCAAACGGGTCCCGAGCGAACTGGCAGAAGCTGCCGCGGTCGATGGGGCTACCGCCTGGCAAACGTTCACTCGGGTGATGCTGCCGGCAGCCAAGCCGGTGGTGATCACCGCCGCCGTTTTGAGTTTCATCTTCCATTGGAAGGACTTCTTCCGCCCGCTGATTTATCTTTCGGATTTCCACACGTTCCCCATATCGTTAGGCCTGCGAATGTATCAAACGGCGACGGGTAGTTGGGTCAACCTGCTGATGGCGGTGAGCCTGCTTGCACTGTTGCCTCTGGCGATAGTGTTTCTGCTCTGTCAGGGCTACCTGATGCGCGGGCTGGCTGCCCCTTTGCGGTCGCGGCACTAACCCGGACTTTTCATGAACGCCGAGTATTGCAGAAAAGGAACTTCAGGCCTCCTGATCTCTTGGATTTTGTAATGAGCCCGACTTCGCCGAACCGGGGTCGATAGACGCCCGGTTGGGGGGGCAGGGGTGAACGGGCTTGAGGAACATGGCGGTGACACTCCCAGGTCAATCTGTATATCGAAAGGGGCGTGGGCCGACCCACCGAACGATCCGGGCGAGCTGATCTTCCTGCTGCCGAGCACCCGCACCCCCGCCGTGGCCGAGTTCA
>JAGLWJ010000329.1 GCA_023133475.1 Phycisphaerae bacterium
GAGCGAAACGGCCAGCGCGACGATCGGGGCCTGACGGCTGAGCTTTGGTGCTTGGGTGATTATGCTGGATAGAGCATGCTGTCCGCTGGCCAGTGTGCGATGCTGCTGCGGGGTAGCGAGGACCACGACACCATGATACGCAATCTGACTATCGACGGTTTTCGCGGATTTGATCACTTCGAGATGCGTGACCTCGGACGTGTCAACCTGCTGGTTGGGACAAACAACAGCGGCAAAACTTCGGTTCTGGAAGCGATACAAATCCTCATGACCGGGCAGGCACGTTCCATTTGGGCTGCACTGTCCAGACGTGGCGAACGCCTGGCTGATGAGTCAGACCGCCGCTCCAGGGAAGAAGTCGACGTTTGCCATCTCTTCCACGGGCATGCCATGGAGGTCGGCCGTGAGTTTCGACTTAAAGGAGTCAATGACTCAACAGGAGGAAGGCTGACCGCCACAATCCAGGAGATACCGTTTGACGAGGACTCTCAGTCGGCTCTGTTTGATGAAGACGAGGAGGATTATGCGGGTCCCTTCGGTCTTCTTCTGAAAGGCGAGGGCTTTGTGAGAGTGGATGAGAAGCTCCCGCTTAGCCGCCGAGGAGGCTTGTCGTCTGACGCTCTGCGAAGACTACGACGCACACAGGTTGACGAAACGCCAAGCGTGCGGTTCGTCGCCACGGCATCCATGTCGCCGGGTGAGGTTGTTTCCCTGTATGAGGACATTGTTCTGAAGCCTGAAGAAGATCGAGTGATCCGAGCCCTCAAGACCATCGAACCCACGATCGAGCGAATCGCAACGACGAGCAAGGAATCCCGCTACTACCGCAGCTATCCTGGAGAGAGAGGCGGAGTCGTTGTCAAGTGTGCCGGCGTTGATCAGCGCATCCCAATCGGAAGCCTCGGTGACGGAATCTGGCGGATGCTTGGATTAGCGCTTGCGCTAGTGCATGCAGAAAACGGCGTGCTCCTGGTCGATGAGATTGATACAGGCCTGCATTTTACGGTGATGTCCGACATGTGGAAGCTGGTCAGCGAGACGGCCAAGCGCCTGCACGTGCAGGTGTTTGCGACCACGCATAGTCGGGACGCGGTCGATAGTCTGGCCGCCATCTCGCGTGCCGACGTCAGTGAGGACAGCGATGTGACGATTCAGAGACTTGAGCGGGATAAGCACCGCGCTGTTGCCTACACCGAGCAAGAGATTGTGGTGGCTGCCGAGCGCGGAACCGAGGTGCGCTAGGCATGGCAAGACGAAATCCCTCCAAGAAGCTCCTCGTAGAAGGCGACGAGGACAAACGAGTCATCCCCCAGTTGATCGAAGCCAATGGGATTCGGTGGGGCGAGAATCGCGACACATGGATCGTCGAGCTCGACCAGTGCGACGGTTTTGAGAATATGGTCAAACCGGGTGTGATCGAGACTGAGCTCAAGGCATCCGGCCTGGAGGTGTTGGGCATCATCGCCGATGCCAACGATAACGCGGGAAGAAGGTGGGAGTCCCTGCGTAATCGCTGCCGCGGGAGTTTTCCTGAGCTTCCTGATGAATTGCCAGCCACGGGTTTGATCCACGAGAGTGAGACCGGCCTGAAGCTCGGCGTTTGGCTGATGCCGGACAACCGATCGCATGGCATGATGGAAACGTTTCTCACCTACCTCGTGCCCGACGATAGTAACCCTGTATTGAAGCATGCGGAATCCGCCCGCAACGAGGCGCGAGTTCTCGGGGCTCCGTATAAGGATGTTCATGCAGACAAAGCGAAGATCCACACTTGGCTGGCATGGCAGGATCCACCTGGGCGGCCGTTGCACAACGCTGTGATGGAACGTCTCCTTGATCCTTGTTCCCCCCATGCGGCGGCTTTTGTCAGGTGGTTCCGATCTCTGTTTGGAATGTGACAACCGTAATGCCGGGTGCCACAGGTTCTTTGAACCTGAGCCACCCCCGAGATCGACGACACCGAGCGGGCGGCGCTGGGGATCACCGTCCGTGACGCCGAGCTGACCCCGGCCCCCGCTCCGGCCATCCGACAGGTGGTGACGGTCGATTTCTCCAAGCGTCTGCGCCACACGCTACGGTACGCCGACGAGTCCACGCCCACCCGCCGGACCCGGCCGCGCGGCGTGATCGGCGCGGAGGTCTGGGTGAGCGTGAGCGCCCCCGGTGACCCGCCCCCGAGCGATCCAGGCGAACTCCAGTTCCTGCTGCTGAGCACCCGGACGCCCGCCGTGGCCTAGTTCACCGGCCCGGACGGTGGAAAGACCGCGCATTATATGGTAAGATGGCTCAGCACCCGCGGCGAAGCGGGTCCGTGGAGCGAAACGGCCAGCGCGACCATTGGGGCGTAGAAACCGTCAGCTTTCAGCAGGATGGGCTGCCCGGCGGTTGTCGTGCGGGACGTTTTTCGCATATGATGGCCTGACGGGCGAAGGAGAAACATGCATGAAGCAAGTCCACCGGCTCACGGGGTTTATCGAACGTGAAGGTGACGGCTATGTTTCGCTGTGCCTGGAACTGGACCTTGCCAGTCAGGGCGAGACCATCGAGGAAGCACGGCAAAACCTGGTCGAGGCACTTGAGCTGTTCTTTGAAACCGCCGATCCGTCTGAGATTCAGCAGCGGCTGCGCACCGAAATCTACGTGACCCCGATCGAGGTGGCCGTTGGGTAAGCTTCGAGCCCTTTCAGGCCGCGAAGTCTGCCGGATCCTGAACGAGCACGGCTTCGCCGAGGTCCGTCGCCGCGGCAGTCATGTCGTGATGCAACAACGCACCGAAGAATCGACCGTCACGGTCCCGGTTCCGATCCACAACGAATTGAAGACCGGCACCCTCCGCTCGATCATCCGGCAGTCCGGTTTGCCTCGGTCACTCTTTGAGGTTCGGTGATGCCGGATCATGGTTGACGTGGATCACCCCTGGGCCGAGCCGCGCGGCGTGATCGGCGCGGAGGTCTGGGAAAAAGTCTCCGCCCCCGGCGACCCGCCGCCGAGCGACCGACAAGCCGGCTGGCCGGTCCGGGCGAGTTGACGTTCCTGCTGCTGAGCACACGCACCCCCGCCGTGGCCGAGTTCACCGGCCCGGACGGTGGCAAGACCGCGCATTACATGGTAAGATGGCTCAGCACCCGCGGCGAAGCGGACCCCTGGAGCGAAACCGCCAGCGCGACAATTGGAGCGTGAGAAGCTGTCAGCTATCAGTTAGGATGGTTGGCCGGACGGCTTTGGCGGTGAGACAACGGAATCGAGACCCCAGGTTCAAAGAACCTGGGCCAACCGGCCTGAGGAGTCCCACCGTGCCGAATCCCCGTCAGGAGCAATGGTGTCTGGAGCGGCTCAAGTCCGCCATCCTTGCCCAGCATCCCGGTGCTCATTTGCGAGATGAGCTAGGGTGTGAGCCACCCGACTTCTGGCTCGATGTCAACGGTCGGCGCTTTGCCGTCGAGGTCTCAACGATCCGAGTGGAGCACGAGAAAACATGTTGGGAGTCTCTTTGTAAGCTAGTGAAGCAGATCGAATCGACTGCGATCCTGGCAGGAACACTGTCGGGCCGGTATCACATCAGGGCAAGCGCCGAACTTCCTCGGCCGCGCAAAGCGAGGAAGGCACTGGAGGCTGCCATCCGCGAATACGTCTGCGAGACCAGAACAGCCAATTCGAGCCCTGAGCGTGAGCTTTGGGTAGACGGCATGCTGTTCGGGCACATCAGGAAATATGCGGCAGAAAACGCGAAGCTTCACCTGATGGGGGGGCTCACCAATACGGGCGCGTCCGAGCACGAGATCAGGGACGAGCTCCAAAGACTGCTCAATGAGCGGATATCCAGGAAACGCAAGAAGCTTGCCGATTGCGAACATCCGACAATCCTCGTGCTCTACGATTGCTACTGGCTTGAAGATGAGATGGCCGGTTTTGTCGAGCGCATCAAAGAGTCACCGGATACATCATTCTTCCATGCCGTCTTTCTTATCCACAACAACAAAGATGAAGTGTTTGCGCACCAATCCTGCCCCCTAGTCGGGTGATCAGTGCTTGGGCATCACCGTGCCGGACACCGAACCCACCCCCACCGGCCCGCCAGCCGCGCGGCGTGATCGGCGCGGAGGTCTGGGGCAAAGTCGCCGCCCCCGGCGACCCGCCGCCGAGCGATCCGGGCGAGTTGACGTTCCTGCTGCTGAGCACCCGCATCCCCCGCCGTGGCCGAGTTCACCGGCCCGGACGGTGGCAAGACCGCGCATTACATGGTAAGATGGCTCAGCACCCGCGGCGAAGCGGGCCCGTGGAGTGAAATGGCCAGCGCGACGATCGGAACGTAGATGCTGTCAGCTTTCAGCCGTCAGCACGATGGTCGTGTCGTCGGCTTCTGTGCTATGACAAGAGAGTCGAGAGCCCGAGTCTGGAGACTCGGGCCAATCGCTGTTTGTTAGGAGTAAGACAATGGAGTTCCATATCGAAGAGCGAATTCGCCCGAACCTGGATTATTACAAGGACGAAGACCCGATAGGCAAGTTGCAGGCGGAAGGGTGGGAACTCGTTCAGCTCATTCCTGAATATGATTTGGTCAAGTGCGATCCGCCTGCGAAGCTGTCTCAGCCAGACACTTCGAAAGCCCTCAACATCACCGGCAAGTTGCAGGTTTCGAACTACCTTGGCGTCTTTCGCAAGTAGCGACGTAGGTCGGGTGCCGCCCGGCATCGGCGCCGCACAGCGCCTCGGATAGACTAACGTGATGGCCCGCAAACGTGCCGCAACCAAACCGACCGCCAAGCGGGCGCCCGCCCGCGCCGCCGCTCGCCGACCTTCCTCGCTGCTCGACACGCGCATCGTTTACTGCGGCGACTGCCTGGACCAACTCGCCAAGCTGCCCGACGGCTGCGTGGACCTGATCTACATCGACCCGCCGTTCAACAGCAACCGGAACTACGAGGTCTTCTGGGGGGAGACGAAAGAGAAGCGGGCCTTCGAGGACCGGCACGCCAGCACACAGGCGTACATCGACTACATGCGCCCGCGCTGTGTCGAGCTTGCCCGCGTGCTCAAGAAGACCGGCAGCTTCTACTACCACTGCGACTGGCACGCCAGCCACTACGTCAAGGTGATGCTCGATCAGATCATGGGGGAGAACAACTTTCAGAATGAGATCGTGTGGAAGCGCAGTACAGCGCACAGCGATGCAAGGCAGGGTAGCAAGCACTATGGTCGCTTACATGATGTGCTTCTGTTCTATACCGGAGGATCGCGGGTATTCACGTGGAACCATATCTACACTCCCCTAGACCCCGCCTATGTGCAATCGCATTATCGCAGGATGGACGAGCATGGCCGCCGGTTCATGTGGGATAATCTGACGGGTCCGGGGGGTGCTGCGAAGGGGAACCCGTATTACGAGGTTCTCGGTGTAAGAAACTATTGGCGCTACAGTCGCGAGCGAATGGAGCAGCTTATAAAGGAGGGCAAAGTAGCGATTCCACCGAAGGGAAGAACCCCGCGCCTCAAGCGGTATTTGGACGAATCGAAGGGCCTTCCACTTCAGAGCGTTTGGGATGACTTGCCCCCGATAAACTCACAGGCTAAGGAATCGCTCGGCTACCCGACACAGAAGCCCCTCGCACTTCTCGAACGTATCATCAACGCCAGCAGCAACCGCAACGACATCGTTCTCGACGCTTTCTGCGGTTGCGGGACCGCCCTCGTCGCGGCGCAGAACCTCGACCGCCAATGGATCGGCATCGACATCTCGCCCACCGCCTGCCGCGTCATGGCCAAGCGGCTCCGCGACGTGTGCAAGCTCCGCGAGGATGAAGACCTGTGGCGCGCGGGACGCGGCTTCGTCGTCCGCGACCTGCCCTGGACCGAGGAGAAGCTGCGGCAAATGCCGCCGTTCGAGTTCGAGAACTGGGCGGTCATCGCATTGGGCGGCATCCCCAACAAGACGCAGGTCGGCGACATGGGCATCGACGGCCGCATCTTCCCCGTCGCCGCCGCTCCGAAGCGGCGCGGGGCTGACACGGGGGAGCTGGAATTCATGGACCACTGGTACCCGATCCAGGTCAAGCAGAAGGACAAGGTCGGCCGGCCCGACATCGACGCCTTTGAGGCCGTCATGACCCGCGAGGACCGCACCAAAGGCTTCTTCGTCTCCTTCGACTACACCGATGGCGCCCTGCGCGAAATCGACGCCTTCTTCCGCAAGAGCGGCAAGGCCATCATCGCCCTGACCGTCCACGAGATTCTCGAAGAGGAGATAGCCCGCAAACTGGCGTAGCCGCAAAAGGCTACTATAAGTCTCTGGCCAAATGAGAAAATGGGGACGTGGCGATGCAAAGCGACAAGCAGAAGATTCAGAATGGATCTTGTTCATCATCCGAGCACGAGAACTCCTGCCTCAATTGTCATTTCCTGATGAAATGGGATCGCGGACCGAACGGGAGTGAGTGGAAGTTTGAAATCGCGCATGATGAGCGAACCCGCTTGGCTTGCGGTAAGGCCCCCGAGGAGGTTCTCGGTGGCGATGACAGCCTCGGCTGCTACCAGAACGTTTGGGATTGGGCGAACCGCTGCAAGGACTCCGAGAACGACCTTGTTCGCGTCCTTACTCATGATCGTGGCGAAACATGCTTTTTCTACTCGCACACGCCGGGCATGTTATTTCCAGCCGCAGCGGAACTTGAACGACGCAAAGTCGCTAGACGCGAGGCACGGCAAGACCGCAAAGTGGCGAAGTTGGGTATTGTCATAGCTGCCTTTGCCGCTCTTGGCGGCGCTGCGGTAGGCGCGTTACTTGCGAAAGTGTTTGGTTAGGGCTTTGCACCGCCCCGACATCGACGCCTTCGAGGCCGTCATGACCCGCGAGGACCGCACCAAAGGCTTCTTCGTCTCCTTCGACTACACTGATGGCGCCCTGCGCGAAATCGACGCCTTCTTCCGCAAGAGCGGCAAGGTCATCATCGTGTTGACTGTACGTGAGATACTGGACGAGCAGTTGGCGAAGAAGCTGGCGTAGCAGCAGAGGGTTCACCCCGCAGACGACTCTGGCTGAGGGCTGATAGCTTTCCCCCTTGCCCCCTCCCCGGTCCGGTCGTATCATCCCGGTCGGCTGGATTTGACCCGGACGCGGGGGCGCGCGCCGCCCTCTTTGATGCAAAGGAGTCTCTGCGATGGCCGACTACATCCCCGGCGCCGACGCCAAGTTTAACGCCTGGCTGGACAACTTCGTCACCTACGCCAATGCCAACCTGGGCCTCGTCGCTGCTGACCTGACGCCGATCACGACTGCCCAGACGGCGTGGAACACCGCGCTCGCCGCCCACGTTAGCGCCCAGCAGGGCGCCAAGAGTGCTGGGTGGCATGGGGTTGGAGGAATGGATGATGGGTGAGATAAGAACCGAGCTCAATCTGGAAAACGATGGCGATCTTTTCCTTCACAGACTGGGGAAGATTGAGGCAGAAGCGATAAGGCGTCTGACTATTGATGCCATGGTAGGTACTGATGCAGTTATGTTGCTCTTGCCCCAGGATGCGGTAGAGGTTTTAGGCCTTGAAAGGGTAGATCGAGTCATCGTCACGCTTGCCAATGAACAAAAGATCGAATTGGAGGTGGCCGCCACGCTGTCGGTTACGATATGTGATCGAACAATGAAAACCGACTGCTTGGTTGGCCCTCCGAGATGCGAACCGCTGGTCGGACAAATCCTCCTTGAGAGGTTGGATCTTCTCATAGACCCTGTCCGAAGGCGTATCAGCCCAAGACCCGAATCTCCATATCTGCCGTCCTTAAAACTGAAGTAGAGCCGATCGCCACGGCGCCACGGCGCCACGTGCCAGGGGCTGGGCGTATGATCCCGGCCGGCTTAACTAGGAAATGAGGCTCCGCCGGCGTATAATGACCGTAGACAGTCATCGTGGATTCAGAGGTGGGCGGATTATGACCAAAGCACAGCGAGCCACAGCGGATGTATTCCTGACGGCGTTGAAGGCGCTCCCGAAGGCTGAGCGCGACGCGGTGGTGGTGCGGATCGCCCGTGACAAGGCATTCGCGCGGGACATTCGCGACCTCGCGCTGATCGCCGATCGGCGCGGGGAGTCGTCGCGGCCGTTTCGCGAGTATCTTTCTGAGAAGAATCGCCGATGAGTGCACGTGGCGGTTACACGGTTCGCATCAAGCGCTCGGCTGAAAAGGAAATGGATCGGCTGTCGGCTCGGACCTTCGAGCGAGTAACAGAGGAGATTCTGCGGCTGGAGCGCGACCCCAGGCCACCGGGTTCCCAGAAGCTGCGCGGCGTGCAGGATTATCGCCTGCGCGTGGGACAATACCGCATCCTCTATGCCATCGATGACCGCGAGCGCGTCGTCGAAGTCATTGCCGTCGGTCATAGGCGGGATGTATATCGCGGCATCTGAGAGCCCAATGATACGCCCTACGCTTTGCCGGCATTCGCCGACATCGCGACCGGCAATGCCCTCTGTCCTGCAAAGGAGTCCCTGCGATGGCCGACTACATCCCCGGCGGCGACGCCGCGTTCAACGCCTGGCTGGACAACTTCGTCACCTACGCCAATGCCAATCTGGCCAACCTCGGCCTCGCAGCGGGTGACCTGACGCCGGTCACGACCGCCCAGACCGCGTGGGGAAGCCGGTGCCAAAGGACGAGAATGGGAGTCTGATTCCATGACGGACCAACAACTTCTTGAACGAATCACCATCAACCCAAAGGTGATGGTCGGTAAGCCGGTCATCAAGGGTACACGCCTGGCCATCGAGTACGTTCTGAACCTGCTGGCCCACGGTTCCACGGTTGCGGAGATTCTCGATGAATATGAAGGCTTGACCCAAGAGGATATTCAGGCGTGTTTGCTGTTTGCCACACGCTCACTGGAGAACACGGCCTTCATGCCACTCACCTCGGAGACGGCATAAATGCGCTTTCTGGTGGATGAATGCACGGGGCCGGCAGTGGCACACTGGCTGCGCGGGCAGGGACACGAAGTCTTCTGTGTTTACAGCGAAGCGCGTGGCATGGACGATGATGACGTGATCCAGAAAACCTTTGCCGAGGACCGGATTCTGATCACGAACGACAAAGACTTCGGAGAGAAGGTTTACCGAGAACGACGCCCGCACAAGGGCGTTGTTCTTTTGCGTCTTGCAGATGAACGAGTCTTGGGCAAGATCGACACGATCCGGCGATTACTCGATCGTTACCCTGATCGGTTGACCGGCGCTTTTGCAGTTGTGACGGAGACGCGAGTTCGCTTTGCTCGCTTTGCTCGGACATAGCCAAAGCGAAGCCCGGTCTTTCGGCCGGGTGAGCGGGATAGACCATATCATCCCGGCTGGCTGGTTTTGGCCTGGACCCGGGGACGCGGCGCCGCCCTTTGTCAAGCAAAGGAGCTTCTCCGATGGCCGACTACATCCCCGGCGGCGATGCCGCATTCAGCGCTTGGCTGGACAACTTCGTCACCTACGCCACTGCCAACCTGGGTCTGGTGGCGGGTGACCTGACGCCGATCACCACCGGCCAGACGGCGTAGAACACCGCTCGATAGCTGACAGCCTGCTCTGGACCACCCGCCACGTAATGTGGGAAAGCGCTTTTGTCCGCTCGGTTGCGTAATTTCGGGTGACCTGGAGAGTGCTGGGCGGTATAATGACCGGTGGAGTGAGCAAAAGATGACCTACCGAGGAATCGTGCAAAACGGCGTGATCGTACTCGATGGCGGCGCTAAGCTGGCCGACGGAACCGCGGTGCAGATCCGGGCGCTAGACGAGAATGGGAAGAGCCTGCTCTGCCATCCCGCCCTGGGAATCTGGCGGCAGCGCACGGACCTGGGCGACCCGGCCGAGGCCTCCCGACGACTCCGGACGCAACTCGAAGAGCGCCGACGCGATGGCTGAGATGGTCGTGGATAGCTCAGTGGTGATCGACTACCTCCGCGGCCACACCGATGCTGCCGAGTTCCTCGAGACCGCGCGTCGAGCGGGCGAGCTTGCCACGCACGTCGTGGTTGTGGCTGAGGTGTTTGCTGGAGCGCGGGACCGGCATGAGTTGGAGACCATCGACCGTTTCTTTGGCGAGTTCCGGATTCACCCCATCGACACCTCAGATTCCGTTCTCTCGATCGACCTGTTCAAGCGCTATCGGCTCTCGCACGGTGTCGGCTGGCTGGATTGCCTAATCGCAGCCACGGGTCTGCGCACGCGCCTGCCGATCGCGACGCTGAATGAGAAGCACTTTGCGGTCTTCGAGGAATTACACGTCGTGCGACCGTATTGACACGACGTACAGAGCATGTGTTGCCGCGTGCCATGTTCTCACGCGATGGCTGCCCTCCGATGCCCGCCACCATCCCCGGCGGCGACGCCGCGTTCAACGCGTGGCAGAAGAGAATGTCGAATTGAGAATGAAGAATTGAGAAAGCAGAGAAGGCTCGGTGGACTCGATATCCGGACCCATATATGCTAAAATGATTGAGGCTCGAAGCACTGTCTTGGAGGCATTCTGATGACGCTGAACCGAATCACGTTTGACGCGGCCAAGATGGGGGGGCAGGCTTGCATTCGGGGTCTGCGGATTCCGGTGGCAACGGTGGTTCGCTGTGTGGCAAGTGGGATGTCCTCCGAGGAGATCCTCGAAGCCTACCCCGACCTCGAACCAGACGACATCACCGAAGCCTTGCAGTATGCCGCCAGTTTGACCGAGGATCGCATCATCCCCTTGGCTCAGACGGGTTCATGACGTGCGGTTTCTGCTCGACCAACCCATTTCCTGGATGGTGGGCAAGACGTTGCAGGCCGCCGGCGGGTGGCATGGTCCACGCTTGCGTGGGCATGTTTTCCCTTGGCGGGTGGCATGGTCCACGCTTGCGTAGCCATGTTTTCCCTTGGTGCAGTCTCCGTAGGTCGGGTCCGCAGACTCGACATCCCCCAGCGGCGCCGTTGGGAATCCCGAATGTCGGGTCTGCGGACCCGACCTACGAAACTACGGAATGCATTCCCGACGATCCCCGGCGTTTGCACGGTTGAACCAGAATAATCGGGGCATTCTCGGGGCCGGCAGGCCCAGATGGAGTTCTCAAGAGGCACAGATGAAAACGACGTTTCTTCAGAGTTTTTCGGCATGCCAGGCCGATATGCCTTGTGTAATGAGATGGGTGAGGCCATAATAGCCCTGGAATATGGGAGGGACGATCCCGATTTGAGGCCCTAAGCAATGAAGCGTGCCGTAAGCGAACAGCTCCTGGCGTGGAAAAACCGGGTCCGTCGTAAGCCGCTGATCCTCCGCGGTGCTCGGCAGGTCGGCAAGACCTGGTCCGTCCTGGACTTCGGGCGGCACCACTTCGACGGTACGGTTCACCTGGTCGATCTGGAGAAACGGCCTGACTACCACCGCATCTTCGAGGCAAACCTCGAAGCGAAGCGGATTCTGTCGGAACTCGAAGTACTGCTCAACGCCCGGATCGTTCCCGGCAAGGATCTACTGTTCTTCGATGAGATCCAAAGTTGTCAGCGAGCGATCATGGCCCTGCGCTATTTCCATGAGGACTGTCCCGAGCTTCATGTGATCGCCGCTGGTTCACTGCTTGAGTTTGCGATGCAGGACCTGTCGTTCCCGGTTGGCCGCGTGCAGTTCATGAACATGGTCCCGATGAGCTTTCCGGAATACTTGTTCGCCATGGGCAAAGACGTCGCCGCAGAGATAGTCCTTGCCGAGCCGAAGCCGCAACCCGAAGCGGTTCATCACATGTTGCTGGGTGAGTTGCGTTGTTATCTGTTCGTCGGTGGAATGCCGGAATGCGTCAAGGCTTATGCGGATACCAGCAGCATGCACGATGCGTTCGATGTCCAGGCGGAACTTGCCAACGCCTATCGTCAGGACTTCTCGAAGTACGCACCACATGCGGACAAACAATGCCTGAACACGGTATTTGCTTCGGTAGCCAGATCGGTTGGCCGGCAGATCAAGTATTCACGTTTGGCAGAAGACTATACGCACAAGACGATCAAGAAAGCATTCGATTTGTTATGCCTTGCTCAGGTGATGCGCAAGGTGCCCGCGGCAACGCCGGCTGGTTTACCGTTGGGCGCGTCAGCTTCAGCCCGCAAATTTAAGGCGTTGATGGTGGATGTCGGTCTGATGCAGCATCTCTGCGGCATGCCGGTAGATATCGAATACGCCAAGACGGACTTGCTTGATATCCACGCCGGCGCGATGGCGGAACAGTTTGTGGGGCAAGAGTTCCTCGCCGCCGGCCGGGAGCTTCACTACTGGGCACGAAGTGCCAAGAGCAGCACGGCCGAGGTGGATTTCTTGATAGTGACTCATGATGCGATCTGCCCGATCGAGGTTAAGAGCGGCGCGTCGGGTCGCCTGCGAAGTCTGCATATGCTGCTTGAAACCTATGAGAACTGCCCGCGCGGCTATGTGTTTTCCACAGCCCGGTATTCGGAGTTGCCTGAGCAGAAGCTCGTTTTCCTGCCGTTGTATCATGCGTACAGCACTGGCCTACCGAGCCGGTGATTTCGCGGCGGGTGGCATGGTCCACGCTTGCGTGGCCATGTTTTCCCTTCGTGCAGTCTCCGTAGGTCGGGTCCGCAGACTCGACATCCCCCAGC
>JAGLWJ010000033.1 GCA_023133475.1 Phycisphaerae bacterium
ACTTGTCGCCGCTGACCCACATTTTCCATTTTTCATTTTCAATTTTCAATTTTCTGCGTGCTTCTCCGCCTGGCGGATTCAATGATGATGTCCTCTACGGGCGCGTTGGACAGTCCCGCACCGCGATTCTCGATCTCCACCGCAGCCATCTGGTCCACGATATCCATGCCTTCCTCCACGATGGTGGCGAAAACCGTGAACTCTTTGGCATCCAAGTCCGTCGAATCACCCTCTCCGTTGTTGTCCACCAGGTTTATGAACCATTGCGAGGTGCCGGAATCCACGTCGCCCCCACTCAATGCCATCGCCACGGTGCCGCGCACGTTGCTCAGCCCGTTGTCGGCTTCGCTGAGGACCGGGTCACGGGGTTGGATACGTTCCAACTCCCCGTTTTCGTCGAGCTTGTACCCGCCAGCCTGGATCACGAAACCCTCCACCACCCGATGGATCACGATGCCGTCATAAAAGCCCTCGTCCACGTACCGCAACAGGTTGGCTGACGTCTTGGGGGCTACGTCTGCCCGCAGCTCGAAGAGAAGCTCCCCAAAACCCGGGATGGTGAACACCACCACAGGCCTGTCCTCCGCGACGGTGACCACGAACACCGAGGTCTCGCCGACACGGTCCTCACCCGCCTTTGTGGCGGTCACCTCAACCTGCACTTCCACGGTTTCGTCGGCGAATGCAGTTAGCATCGGATGGGCGGCGGTCGGATCATCCAGGGCGGCGTTGCCTGAGGCCACTTTCCAGACATAGCTGATCTCATCGAAGTCTTCGTCCTCTTCAATCTCGACGGACAGCTCACCGCCCTCGCCGGTATAGAGGATGTCCGGCCCGCCGGCGCTAAGGCTGAGCGGTGAAGTCGTAGCTTCGGTAATTTGGATGGTGGCTTCGGCGGTCCCCACATCGCCGGTTATCGTGTTTGTGACGGTCAGGCGGACGGTGACCGGCCCCAGTGGGTGATCAGGCGGGACCGTGACGTTGGTGCTTTTCTGGTCCGGGGTTGTCAGTTCCAAGTCACCCTCGACCATCTCCCACAGAAACGTCAGGTCGTCCTCATTCTCCAGGGCGATTTCAGCATCGAATTGAGCCAGTGAACCGACATGTAATTCCTCCCCGGAGATAATGGTTACACCAATAGGGCCTGGGGGAGTGCTTCTCCGCCTGGCGGATTCAATGATGATGTCCTCGACGGGTGCGTTGGACAGGCCCGCACCGCGATTCTCGATCTCCACCGCAGCCATCTGGTCCACGATATCCATGCCATCCTCCACAATGGTGGCAAAAACCGTGAACCCCTTGGCATCCAAGTCCGTCGAATCGCCTTCTCCGTTGTTGTCCACCAGGTTTATGAACCACTGCGAGGTGCCGGAATCAACATCACCACCGCTCAATGCCATCGCCACGGTGCCGCGCACGTTGCTCAGCCCGTTGTCTGCCTCGCTGGGAATCGGGTCACGGGGTTGGATACGTTCCAGCTCCCCGTTTTCGTCGAGCTTGTACCCGCCGGCCTGGATCACGAAACCCTTCTCAACGCGATGGATCACGATGCCGTCATAAAAGCCCTGGTCCACGTAGCGCAGCAGGTTGGCTGACGTTTTTGGGGCTACGTCTGCCCGCAGCTCGAAGAGAAGTTCCCCAAAACCCGGGATGGTGAACACCACCACAGGCCTGTCCTCCGCGACGGCGACCACGAACACCGAGGTCTCGCCGACACGGTCTTCACCCGCCTTTGCGGCGGTCACCTCGACCTGCACTTCCACGGTTTCGTCGGCAAATGCAGTTAGCATCGGATGGGCGGCGGTCGGATCATCCAGGGCGGCGTCGCCTGAGACCACTTTCCAGACATAGCTGATCTCATCGAAGTCTTCGTCCTCTTCAATCTCGACGGACAGCTCACCACCCTTGCCGGTATAGAGGATGTCCGGCCCACCGGCGCTAAGGCTGAGCGGTGAAGTCGTAGCGCTACCCGGTTCGCCGACATCCACTGTAACGAAGGAATAGGAGTCTCGCCCCGCGGCATCTATCACCACGACACGGAAAACGTAGTCACCTTGAGTGTCCAGGGGGCTGGTAGTGGTGACGGCGGCGGTTGGGTCGTCGAGCGTAACTTCACCCGCCCCTGCGGGAGTGCGCTCGACGCTCCAACGGAAGATATATGGTTCGGTACCGTTGGTGCCTAACGCCTGTAGGGTAACGCTGTCGCCCTGCCCGGCGGAGATGCCCTCGCCGGCATCAGCCCGAAAGCGCTTACTTCCCGGCACATCATCCCCGTCGGGCTCTGTTGGCACACAGCAAAAGCTGCCAACCAACAATCCAACCGCCACCAAACCTGCCGTCAAGTTTTTCATGATCCTGCAACTCTTCACTGAATATCACACCCATTTGCCGGGCACGTCGAATACATCGGCAAGGAAGGCGGGTAAAACCCACCCTGCCTCAGGCAAGGTAAGCCGACCGAAGTGGCAAGGCAATAGCCCAAGTCCAAGGTCCAAAGGGGTGTGGCCATGCTCTGTGGTGCGGCTGATTTTTTCGGTCTACACTTCAATTGGGCGTTGCATTTCGTGTAACCCGGCTTTGGTGGCCCAGGGCTTTAGGGGCTGTCGATTAAATCGTCGGTGGCACCGGCGTCTTCCACCTCAGGGTCCAGAAGGTCGGCCCCGAACACTTCGGCATCGTCAGTGTCGATTGTGGGGGGAGTAGTAGGTGTGGTTGGATCAGCCGCGTTCCAGTTCGGCGGCGCGGATGTCGATCAAGTCGGACTGATCGCTCGACGGGTTCATCGCCGTATCGCCTTTGGATTGGATCATGCTCGTCCCTCCCCGGCGGCTCACCGCGACGGTCGGCGAAGGGATGACCACTCGCATCTTCGAGGCTCCCATGGCTATCGTATCGCCGGAATGGAGGACGCCAAAACGATTGGGCACCCCGTTGATCCACAAACCGTTTTCGCTGAGCAGATCACAAATTACCGCATGACTGTTCAGCACGAACATTATCGCATGGGTCCGCGAGACCTTATTGTCATGCACAACGAAATCCGATCCGCTCTTCCTTCCGATTACATTGACTTGGCGGTTCAGCTTCACCAGCGGCCCCTCGTTTTCGCCCTTCAGGGCCAATACGGTGGGGGAGGGTTCGAGGCTGATCACCGAAGAACCGGTGGAATCGTCCGGCACGGGGTCCTGAATCTGGACCGCAATCTCCCACTGAGCCACCTTGATAACGTCACCGTCAGAGAGCTTTTCGCACTCAGCCTGTAAACCATTAAGGTAAGTGCCCGACTCGGAAACCAAGTCCCGCAGGTAAATTTCCTCACCCAGGTGAACAATGGCACAATGGACGCAGGAAACGTCCGGATGCCGCAGGGTAAGCTTGCACCCGGAACGTGATCCGACCAACGACATCGCACGATGCAAGTCCACGCTTTGACCCGTGCCTGAGCCGGCGATAATCGAAAGGGTCACAAGCTTGGCGTTTGGCTGTGTCAGGGGGGCAATCTGGCTGTCTGTGAGTGAGCTCACTATTAGCTCCGCATAAATACTGGTCGATTTTACCCGGCGCACTCCGCTACTCTAAGGTCCATACGCGCAGAATCAACTGCGCTGAGCACGACCACTGCCGGTTCAGGATTGCGAAGCCACTACTAGTCTACGGCCTTCAAGCCACAAAGTCCACCCCCCTGGCGGAACATTTCCCACCTGACAGGGCAATCGCATCTAAATCACCACGGAGGGAATGGAGAATGGAGAAAGATGTAGGGCGGGTTCTACCCGCCTTCCTGGCATCGCGTGGCGGGTGGAACCCGCCCTACAACTACGCCAATTTCTCCATTCTCCATTCTCAATTCTTCTCTGCGCTCTCTGCGTCTCTGCGTTCATGAAAAGTCCGGGTTAGCGGCGCACTACTTCCGCAATGGCCCGCCATCGGCAATTAAGCGTATGCCGGGCGATCACCAGTTGCCGGGCTTTGGCATTATTCGAGGCACACTGGCTATTGACAACTCCTGCTTCACGGACCCGCGTTATCAGGGTTGTTAAATGCCTGTATTGCGGCAGCAGATTGAGTGCTTCGGCGGTTTGCGGATGCAGGCTGTCGAGGTTGTTCTCGGGCGTTTTGAAGATCGCCTGCCCACCCGCCGCGACAACTTCCAAAATGGCTTGCCCCGTCTCCGCGTCGAAAAAGGGGAAAATCACGCAGGTGGCGCACTGATACACCTCGTTGCAGCCGTGCGGATCGGGAATAGACCCCACTACCAAGTCACTAACCTTGGCGTTGTGGCTCCAACCGGTGCCCCAAACCTTCACCGAAAAGCCGGTGCGGCTTAGATCGGCAACCACCGCGCCGACCATGGCGGTTTTCGCCAGCCGATAACGCACCAGGTTCACGAACTTCTCACGCACCTGGTCGGTGGTCATCTTCACGCCGGTGCCCCGCTCAGCCCGGATGACAATCCCCAAAGCCGACGCCGAAGTGTATTCATAGGCACAACTCGCGGTCAGCCTGCGGATTTCATTCCACAAGATTCGCTGGCTGTCACGCTGGATGCCCACCGCTTCGGCTGATCCGTCCACGGCGTCCGCGAAAACCGCCACGTCGCAGGCCAAACGCTCGCGCCGTTGCGGATCGACCTCGACTGATTTATAGGTTGTCGTATCCACGCCCGCTTCGAGCAGATGAACCTGCTCGGCAGCGGCGCCGCTCTTGCACAACTGATCGCATAACCCGGGGGTGGTTGCAAACAGGTGGTGCCCAGACCCACAGCCTTCCGCCAAAGCCGCCACCGGCATGCTGTCCCACGAGAACCATGACGCCACCGGCTGATCGGATGGAATAAAACTCGTCACCCGCCCCGTGCAGCAATTGAACAACAATACCAGGTCGGGCTGATGGTCTCGAATCAGCAGCAGCCGTGCCAGATTATGACACTTAGCCGGCGACGAAGGCATCTGCACCGCCGCAGGCCACCCCATCGCCTCCAGGGCATTAGTTAAGTGCCTCACTGTAATCAGGGAGCCGGGGCGCGGGTCGCCGGACAAAACCGCCACTCGCAAAGGTTCCTTCAACACCGGTGCAGGCCGGGCGGACAACTCCACCGCCACCGCTTGTGCAGTCTCAAATTGCCGCTCGGTGGTTACCGCGGCTGCGGATTCGCAGGAGGATCGAAACCTCTCCAACTCCGCCTTGTCGATTGCCGGATGAATCAGCATCCGGTGGGGGAAATCATACCCCTGATGCGCCGCCAAAAAAGCCGGCAAGGTTTGCTCGATGGGGTCGAAGGTCAGCAGAATCAGCCGACCGGCCTGAAAATGCCCCACAAGATCAGTGACGTGCAGTGCCAGCTTAACGTTCACCGGGTCCGCGTCATGGGTAAAGACGGCACAATGCCGCGGGATTTTCCCGCACATCAGGTCGCACTCGATACCCGTGCCCATCACCGGGATCAGGACGTTGGCATTGCCGGCTGCGAAGTTCTCGATAGCGGCAGGCGCGCTGATGGAGGGCATCGATGTGCGCCCCAACCAGTGCCGGCGATTACCCTCTCCGCAAATACGAAACGTTTGGGTCTCGTCACGCCCGCGCGCCGGTTGGATTGTCGCGGGCAGTTCCAGATCAGCCAATCGCCGGGCAAGTTCGGGTTGCAAAACCGCCAGTGCCTTCAGGTTTTGCTCG
This sequence comes from Phycisphaerae bacterium, assembly GCA_023133475.1. Classification (GTDB taxonomy): domain Bacteria; phylum Planctomycetota; class Phycisphaerae; order UBA1845; family UBA1845; genus JAAEQG01. The sequence continues at coordinate 5,674 of JAGLWJ010000033.1, forward strand.
AAGCGCCGGCGATTCCATGCAGGCTCCGCCGCGGCTTGATGGTTCGACGTACGTGCTTCAACCACTTCACACCGCCGTGGTATGCAAACGAAACACCATCATGACCACCAGGAAACCAAGCCAGACCGCCCAGGCAGCCACCCCCACCACCAGCGGCCATAGCGGCTGCGGTGGCGAATCGCCTGCGGGTATCTCCGAATCGTCCTGTTTGGGCTTTGGTTCCTTCATACGATTTCCTTTCTGTCCAGGCGAACACCAAGCGTCGGGCCTTACGGCTTTAGCCGAGCAGTCCGCGGCACCATTCTACTCCACGGCGCGGATATTGCCCACCAACACGTGGGTGAGCGTCAGCTAATACTCTTTAATATCCGCAGATTACGCAGATTACGCAGATTTGCGAGAAAGTATCTGGGTAAACATTCAGTGAACCCATGGCAGGTTCGGATCAACTACCGAGCGCAAGGCCACGCAAGCGTGGTCAGGGCGCCTGACACCACCGTACCGCCGGCTT
>JAGLWJ010000330.1 GCA_023133475.1 Phycisphaerae bacterium
GGGCGACGCCGTCGAGAAGCCCGAAACCGGCTTCACGCTCACCAGTGCCATCGGCCGGCCAAGCGAATTCGTCCGGGCGGTAAGTGCCCTGGGCCACACGGATTTCCTCGATCAGCCCGTTGGTGGCAGCCTCTGACAGAGCGTCCTGCAAGTAGACGAAGGCGTCACACCAACTCGAACCATCGTTGGCTCCGCTGGTGCTGCTGTCATCGACATATAGCACGGTCCGGGCTTGGGCGGCGGCTGTTATCAGAGTGACGATCACTATGGCAATTGGGCTACGACGCATCATTGATGCTCCTTTCCGGCCAACCATGGGAAATGAATCGCGAGGCAAACGCGCTCGATTCATAGTAACCGTTCACGGGGAGATCGGCAAGAGGCAACTCAGACGTAGGGCGGGTTCCACCCGCCACACCGTGCCGAGAAGGCGGGTAGAACCCGCCCTACTGGTTTCTTGATCCCAAACAGCCGATAATCTGTATTCTAATAGGCTATGGCACTGAATGCTCTGGTGGACTGTTGCAGTGAAACGACGCATTTGCATTCTGACCGATGGGTATCTGGATTTGTTTGCCGCCAAAACGGCTGTCGGTTTGCTGCGGTATTGCCCCGACGAGGTGGTGGCGGTGCTGGATAGGCAACACGCCGGGGGAGACCTGGAGGCTTTGGTCGGTGTTGGGAAGGGCGTTCCTATCGTGGACAGCCTCGAATCCGCCCTGCAACACCGCCCGGACCATCTCATGCTGGGAGCCGTCTTTCCCGGTGGGCAGTTGCCCAACAAGTGGCGGACGGCCATTCGAGATGCCATCGCGGCAGACATGGATGTGGTCAACGGGCTGCATACACGCCTCAACGACGATGCCGAACTGGCACAATGCGCCGCCCAGGCTGGTCGGAAACTCTGGGACGTAAGAGCCTGTACGAAGAGGCTGACGGTCGGCACGGGTAAGGCCCGGCAGACCCGCGCCCGGCGAATCCTCACCGTGGGAACCGACTGCAACCTGGGAAAGCGGTTGACCGCCATCGAGCTGGCCCGGGAGCTGGCCCGTCGAAAGCTACGGGCGGAGTTCGTCCCCACCGGGCAGACCGGAGTGATGATCCACGGCTCGGGGGTGGTCGTCGATGCGGTTATGGCTGACTTCGTCTCGGGCGCGGTGGAGGAGGCAGTGCTGGAGCACGGCGATGCCGACTATGTGGTCGTCGAAGGCCAAGGGGCTCTGCTGCACCCGAGCTACTCGGCGGTCACCCTGGGCCTGCTGCACGGAGTGCTGCCCGATCTGCTGGTCCTATGTCATGCTCCGTCACGTAAGTATATGCGACACACTGACATACCTATCCCGCCGCTGGATGAGATCATCCGTCTTCACCAAGCTGTCCTCCAGCCGATCCATCCACCCCGAGTCGTCGCGGTTGCCCTCAACTGCTATGGCATGAGCACAGGGCAACGCCGAGAAGCGTTTGATCAGGCGCAAGCTCTAACCGGGTTGCCGGTGGCGGACCCCGTCCGGACGGGGGTGGCGGAGCTTGCGGATGCCGTGTGCGCGGGGTAGGGCGGGTGGAACCCGCCCTACAACTGCGATTACACCATTTTCTCCGTTTTTCTCGCTCCCCGTTGGGGAGCCGCTAAACGCTACGGATTGTCGCCGCTAAACACTGCGATGATGTTTCCCATCCCCCATTTTCCATTTTCCATTTTCTCCGTGGTGATTTAGACGCAATTGCCGTGGGGTGGAACCGGCCCTGCCTGCTGATTGGTGGGTTCCACCTCGCTCCGCGAGGTTCCACCCACCCTACTAAATAAAATTCCGCGTAGTGTGGATAACCCTATTGAAAGCAGTGGTCAGCCCCCATAGAATTCGCCTCTGCTTGGCAATGGCTGTAGAATGCTGCTGGTTGAGTTTGCCCTGCGGGAGGCGCGGCGCCGGGCATTCCGGGAAACTGTTTGGTATCTGTGCTAGGCGATAATCTGTGTCCGCTTATTTCTTTAATATCTACTCGACGATCCGGACTATTCTGATCGGGATGCGGGTCACCATCCGGTACTGCTTCGCCAAAACAATATGCGTTCAGTACCCCGACGCCGCCCCGACACTCCAACCGCGGTTCCGCGGGTTCCACTGGTATGAAATCGAAAGGTGCATTGGATGCGATCAGTGCGCCAAAGTGTGCCCGGTGGACTGCATCTATATCGAGAAAACCGCGGCGCGGAAGATAGACAAAACCAGCGGCGTGGCAGTCGGCGGAGCCATGACCCGCTATGCCATCGACTATTCCAAGTGCATGTTCTGTGCCCTGTGCACCAACCCGTGCCCGACAGATTGCCTCCACATGGGCAACGTGCACGATATGGCTGGTTATGACCGCCAGAGCATGATCGTGGAATTCACTAAATTGGCCAAGCAGGGTTTGCGAACGCCCCAGCCGCTCTGGATGCAAAGCACCAATCGGCAAATCCAACTGGGCTCTGCCGAAGGGCCTATCCCGGATTGGGCGGAGCAGACCAAACGGTATTGGGTCGAAAATGGCCAGGCGGCAAAAGAGAAAATGCTAAAGGCGCTAACCGAGCAAAAGCCACCTCCAAAACCAAAACCCGCCACCCCCGCCGGGGAAAAAGGTGATGGCAAGCCGCCGGACGCAAAGAAGAAGCTCCCGCCCTCCAAGGATGCGGGAAGTTAGATAAAGTAGACAAAGGTGAGTGTCATGCCGTTGGGTAACTCTCTCATGGTGGCTCAGGTCATCTCCAGCGCGGTTCCGCGTGGTGACACGTCGGTTCAGTTGATTAGCGGTTTGCTGCTTCTTGGTGGCCTGGGGTTTGCCCTGTGTTTTGGGGCTTTGTTTTTGGGGTGGTTGATTCGCCCGCGGCGCCACAACATGGAGAAGGACGCCATCTACGAATGTGGCGAACCAACCATCGGCAGCAGTTGGGTGCAGTTCGATCTGCGGTTTTACGTCGTGGCGTTGGTTTTCATCGTGTTCGACGTGGAGATCGCGTTGTTTTGGCCTTGGGCTGTTGTTTATGGCGGTGCCGGCGTCGATGCGGCGGATTTGCTTTCGGTCAAGACGCTGGCATTGTTTGATATGTTGTTTTTCTTTGGGGTGATCGTTGTGGGGTTTCTGTACCTGTGGCGGTTCGGCTATCTGGACTGGGTGCGTTCGACGGTTTCGCAACAACGTCGCGTCCCAGGAGCTTCGCTGGCTGCCGCTACGGGAGAGGCCAAGGGATAACCGCATGAGCTGGTTTAACGACCGATTCGAAGAAGGCCTGATCATGACCTCTCTTGATTGGGCCATAAACTGGGCACGTCAGGGCAGTATCTGGCCGGCAACGTTTGGAATCGCCTGCTGTGCCATCGAGATGATGGCTACCGGGGCATCGCGGTTCGATTTGGACCGTTTTGGAGCCGGTGCGTTCCGCCCGTCGCCACGGCAGGCGGACCTGATGATCGTAGCCGGCACGGTGACGTACAAGATGGCTAGCCGGGTCAAGCGGCTTTACAACCAGATGCCCGAGCCCAAACAGGTGATGGCTATGGGTGCCTGCACGATCGGTGGTGGGCCTTATTTCAAGTATGGCTACCATGTGGTCAAGGGTATTGACCTGGTGATTCCGGTAGATGTCTATGTTCCCGGTTGCCCGCCCCGCCCCGAGTCGTTGCTCGAGGGTCTGATGCGGCTCCAGGATAAAATTGCCCACGAGACGCGGGCCAAAGAGAAGGACTACGGCAAGAGCCTGCCGGTGGTTGCTTAGATTCCAGTGGTGATGAAAGCTGCTCGATATGACGCCTGAAGATATTTGCAAGCTGCTCAAAGAGGAGTTCTCAGACGCGGTTGAGGAGATGGTTTTGGAGGGGGCTCACCCTTATGCGGTGATTTCCGCCGGTCGCTGGTTTGAGGTGGCCCGTTTTCTCCGCGAAGACCCGCGTTTGAACTTCAACCTGTTGAATTGTATTTCGTCGATCGACCTGTTGGCGGATAACCGGTTGGCGTGCGTGTATGAGATGTGCGCCGTCGACGCCGCGGACCTGACGCAGTTGATCGGGTGGAAGCATTCGTTTTCGGTGCGGGTGGTGGTGGACCGTGACAAGCCGGTGATCCCATCGGTTTCGTCGATCTGGCCGACGGCCAACTGGCACGAGCGTGAAGCCTACGACATGATGGGCATCGTGTTCGAGAACCACCCGGACCTGCGTCGGATTCTGTGCCCGGAGGATTGGGAAGGGCACCCGTTGCGTAAGGATTACAAGTTCCCGGTGGAGTACCACGGAATCCCAGCCACGACGGAATACGAGCTGAACAGCCCGGTACATTGAGGTGCTCTTGGTTTGGCCACGCTTTCCAGCAAACCACTGATTAGTCGTTGTGTCTTGGAAGAGCTCGGAGCCACCCGGCTTAAGGAGGCCAATGCCCTTTTGCAGGCGGGGCACTATGCGGGGGCTATTTACCTCGCCGGGTATGCGGTGGAGTGCTACCTTAAGGTGGCAATCTGTGCGGCATTGGATTGGGACGAACTACACGGCACGTTCAAAAGCCACGATCTGGACGTGTTGCTACTGCACAGCGGACTGAAAAAAGAGATGGAGGCTCCGGAAGCCGCCCAGGTAAAGCGAAGCTTCAGGAAAATCACCGAGGTCTGGATTCTGGAAGGCAAAGACGGCGGCCGGGATAGCGGCAAGAACATTCGATATCAACATCCCTCCGGTTTGTCGGAGGATGACGCTCGGAGTTTCTTGAAATGGGTGAATGATCCCAGCGTAGGAGTAGTGCCTTGGGTAAAGGGGCGGACTTAGTCAAAGCTGCAAGGGCGATCCAACAAGCCCTTACAGAGTTTGTGCGCGAGGGCGAGAAGGGCAATGTTCACGTCTTCGAATCTTTACCGGGGAACCTGCGTGCAGTCGTGGGAAGCGATCAATTTAAGAATATGGGGATCACAGAGCGGCAGGATATGATTTGGGACTATATGGAGAAGACGGTTGCTGCGGATCACCTGCGCTTTTGCTGGGGGATTCATCCGATGGACCTTGAGGAATACTATGAGGAGCACTTTCCCCAGTCGCCTTCCCCCTCAAGTTATCCATCTGTAGAAGAGTAGTAGCCTACCGGAGCCACGCATGAGTCAGGTAACTGTTGAAACCCGTCCCGACGTTTTGATCGATACCGATCGCGAGGATCAGGCTGATCTTTGCACCGAGGAGATGCTGATCAACATGGGTCCTCAGCACCCGGCGACTCACGGGGTGTTGCGGGTTGTTTTGCATACCGATGGGGAGATGGTGCTGGGTGCCTATCCGCAGATCGGGTATTTGCATCGCTGTGCCGAGAAGATCGGCGAGAACCTTCAGCCGTTCCAGTACGTCCCCTACACGGACCGGATGGATTACGTGGGGGCGATAAACAACAACCAGGCCTTTGCGTTGGCCATCGAGAAGCTGGCGGGTATCGAGGTTCCGCCTCGGGCTCAGGCTCTTCGGGTGATGTTTGCCGAGTTCAACCGTATCGCCTCGCACTTGGTGTCGGTGGGATGCTATGGGCTGGACATGGGGGCGTTTACGCCGTTTTTGTACTGCTTCCGCGAGCGGGAGATGATCCTCGACATGTTCGAAGCCACCTGCGGCGGGCGATTGACCTACAGCTACATCGTCCCGGGCGGGGTGACTCATGATCTGCCGGAAGGGTTCATCGAGCGGGCATGGGAGTTTTTGGACTTTTTAGGCCCTAAGATCGACGACTATAACAACCTGTTGAGTTACAACCATATTTTCGTCAAGCGGACTTCCAAGGTGGGGGTTGTTTCGGCGGAGACCGCCCTGGCGTATGGGCTGACCGGTACGTGCCTGCGTGCCAGCGGGGTGTGCTGGGACCTGCGCAAAGCCGCTCCGTATGACGGATACGAGAAGTATGAGTTCGATGTGCCCATCGGGGAGCCGGATGGTGGAGCTGCCGGGGTTCGTGGTGTGGTGGTGGGCGATTGCTGGAACCGGTACTACGTCCGCCTGCTGGAGATGATCCAGTCGGCGCGGATCATCCGGCAGGTGCTCGAGACCCTCCCCGAAGGCGACATCGTTGCCAAGAAAACCAAGAACATCAAGCTCCCAGCCAATGCGGAGGTTTACGTTGAGGCTGAGGTGACACGGGGGCAGTTGGGGTTCTACGTGCAGGGCGACGGCTCGGCGATTCCGTCGCGGGTCAAGGCCCGAGGCCCCAGTTTCAGCAACGTGTCGGTGGTGGAAGAGGTGGCCAAGAATCACCTGATCGGTGACATGCCGGCTATCATTGGCAGTATCGACATGGTGATGGGTGAAGTGGATCGTTAGCAAGTTTCCTAACTGTAGGGCGGGTTTTACCCGCCGTTGTGGCATGATGCGGCAGAATCAGTACCGCGACCGTAAGGGAGCGGCGGCGGGTGAAACCTGCCCTACATCTGAAGACCCCTTTCATCGCGGGGTGAAGGTCGTTACAATGCCGCGTTCTGGTTATCCTGGCGCGGTGGAATTCGCAGGTAGTGGAGTTAAATCGTGACGCAGATGTCCGTCCCTTGGAAACCGGGGGAGCCTGTCGAGTATCGAGGCGTAAAGGCTTTGATAGTAGGCTTGTCCAAGGTGGTCTACGCGATTGGCCGGCCGATTCTGTCGCGCCTGGCGTTTCCGATTTTCGTGTGCAGCGTGTTCGGTATTGCGCTTTTGGTTTTTGCGACTACGCTGCTCTTCGGCTTCGTGGACGATCGGCTTATTGAGACCGCGACGAATGGGCCTGAGTTGGGGCTTGCCGGTGGGGAATTGACGGTGGCGGAAATCGCCGCCGGGCTGGAAGCAGCCGGTGTCTGGTGGACCGGGTTGTTGAAGTACCTGTTCTGGCCTGTGCAGTATGCCATCGTTCGGGACATTATCATTTCCCTGGGTATTTTCTGTTTTGCTCTGGTCACCCCGGCGTTTGCGATCTGGTGGGAGCGGAAGTCAGCTGGTCGGATTCAGTCCCGCCCAGGCCCGATGCGGGTGGGCAACTGGCACGGTTGGGCTCAGCCGCCGGCGGATGGGATCAAGCTGCTGCAAAAGGAAGACCTGGTGCCGGCTGATGCGGACGGCCCGCTGTTCCGTATCGCGCCATATCTGGTCTATATACCGGTGATGGCGGCGTTTGCGACACTTCCGTTTGGGAGCTACTGGGTCTTTCGCAATCTTGACGTTGGCCTGCTGCTGATATTGGCCATGCTGGGCATCGAGGTTATCGGCGTGGTGGTGGCGGGTTGGGCTTCGCACAGCAAATGGGCCATCTACGGTGCGATGCGTGAAGCCTGCCACATGGTCTCGTATGAAATCCCCATGGGGATGGCTTTGCTGATCCCGGTGATGTGCGTTGGCTCGCTGAGCCTGGTTGACATTGGCGGTGCTCAGGACGGTGGATGGCATACCTGGCTGGTGTTCCGCAATCCGTTCACCTTTGGGGCTGCGTTGATCTATTTCATCGCGTCGCTGGCCAGTTGCAAGCGGGCTCCGTTCGATTTGCCCGAGGGCGAGAGCGAACTGGTTGCCGGTTTCCTTACTGAATATAGTGGTTTTCGCTGGGCGTTGTTCTTCTTCGCCGAGTACACCGCGATGTTTGTGGTGGCTGGTTTGATGGTGGTCCTGTTTCTGGGCGGTTGGCACAGCCCGTTGCCGGCAAGCTGGGGTGCACAACTTGGCGACGGCGTGATCGGGCGTGCGATCAAGGGTTTGATCTTCAGCGGCCCGGCGTTGTTTATCATCAAGGGCTACCTGATGATCTTCGTGCAGATATGGATTCGTTGGACGCTTCCTCGAATCCGGATCGATCAGGTGTTATACGCTTGCGTGCAGGTGATGCTGCCGGTGGTGATGGTGCTGCTTCTGTGCAATACGGTATGGGAGTTGTTCTTCCCGCCGGATTCGATCGTTGCCATTGTGTTCAATGTTATCATGGCGTTGATCGGTGCGGTTGTGGTGGTCAGCTTCCTGGTGGTCATGGCCAGGGGGTTCATCAATCGTCGGCGCGAGGTTGGTTATCTGGCGGTGGACCTCATGCCGGGCGGGTAGCGTGCGGCGTGGGGAATGACACGATTCGATACGAGAGCGACACGGCAGTTATGTCAGACAGCTTTTCGACAACAAGGCCCATCGGTTCGCACCGTTTTGCCGCGGTGCTGATGGTGGTGATGTTTTTGGCGAACACCGCCCGGGCGTGGGCGGGCGAGACGGGCGTTCCACAGGCTGAGAGCGGCATGTTGGAGGCGGTCTTCTTCTATGTTTTTGCCGCCGGGGCGCTGTTCTCGGGCTTGATGATCTGTGCCGGCAAGAACGTGATTCGGATGGCCGTCTGGCTTTTCTTTGTGCTGGGTTCCGTGGCGATGCTGTATTTTCTGCTGGGGGCCAACTTCCTGGCGGTGATCCAGTTCATCGTGTATGCCGGTGGGATACTGATCCTGTTGATTTTCGGTGTGATGCTGACCAACCGGTCGCCCTGGGTGCGATTGGACATCAAGCCGCGTGAGGTGGCGATCGCCGCCGCGGTTGGCTTGGTGTTGATGGTGACGTTGGTGGGTATGATCACGGTGACAGATTGGCCTGAGGAGATGGCGGTGGCTGATGGGCTGACCGTCGCGGAGATCGGGCGTGGTTTGTTGACCACCTACCTGGTTCCGTTTGAGGTGGTCAGCGTGTTGCTACTGGTGGTGATGATCGGGGCGGCGTATTTGGCGCGGCAGGAAAGCTAGTGCTCTGTGACGCATGTATTAATGTATTAATGGTTGGGTGGCCCATGGCTTTAGCCGTGGGGGACACGAATCCAAGCACTCAGGTTGCTACTGGGTACAGCGGTGTCCAGATGGGCCATTCGCGTCCCCCACCGCTAAAGCAGTGGGCCACCCGCGCCCGCGCTTTGGAGTTGAGTCATGCCGCGTAAACGCGTCAAGGCAGCACCGCCCCATTCGCACCCCGAACTCGTCGAGGTGCTGGTTGAAGAGTTGCGCCGCAATTCGCCGGAGGAGCGTCCAGGCTTCCCATATATTCGGGAGGAAGAGCAGCCCTATGGGAACAGTCTCCACGTGACCATTATCTGGGAGCGATGGCGCGATGTTCTTGTCGAAGAGCGTGGGGCGATCATCCTTGATGCCTACCGACAGGTGAGTGAGGAAGACGATTATCGCCGCATCACCATGGTGCTTGGCTTGACCGAGGCGGAAGCCCAGAAAATGAAGATTAGTTACTAGTGCTTTGTCACAATTAAAGCCATGGAGAATTATCGGGAATATCCACCCGAATCTTTAATCGTGACAAAGCACTAGGGGACACCATGCGATGAAGTAGCCGTACTGGCGGTGGGGGTCCCGAACGCTTAAGATGCTGCGCTGGCCTAGCTTGGGGAAGCCCGTAGCAGTATGATGAAAATGATCGTATGGCATCAATCCTAGCGACAATCGAGCGAATCTTGAATGGGCAGCTTAGCGGATTCGTATCGGGACTGGATGAGGACGGGGAGACTGGCCGCGTCATGGGTTTCATCGTCAGCAGCGATTTCGATGATCTTGACCAGCAAGTGCGGCAGCAGAGGTTGAAAGCGCTGCTCGAATCAGGACTGTCCCGCGAGGAAATGTCGCGTATCGGACCGATCGTAACGATGACGCCGGACGAGGCGGTCATCGATGAGGCCGTTGACTAGTGCTTTCTATGGTGGAGTTTGGCATTGTGGCTAAAAGCGTGATGATTATGGCGGCTATGTTTTTGGCTGCCTGTGTTACTGCGCCGTCGGCTGAGCCAATCGTGCTTGAAGATAAGCCTCCCACCATGGAGGAGTTCAAGGTCCGAGAATGCGTAAGCGGTCCCCCCATCAAAGGCGAGGACAATCAGTTGCGCAGGCCTCTGCTGGTTTCGGTTGAAGAGTTTGATGATTTGGACCGCTGGGCGGCTCGTCTCCGCAAGGATACCAGCCTGTGGTTCAACGGAGAAGTCAAAGATGAAAACATCGAGCAGCTCCTCCGTACCGCCAGGAGGTTCAAGAACGGGCCCAGAATCAAGCCCGAGAGAGTATCGTGGGAAGGTGTTGTTGGGTACGTGTTTGTGTACTTGCCATCCGGCCCGGCTCCCAAGGAATGCGTATTTTTCGTGTATAAGCGAAGCGGGTGGGAACAGATGAAGGGTAAAACCTTCGTTCAGGTGAAATACCGAGGAACATGGATCATCCCGGTGGAGGTTGCCACTGCTCAGCCAGCCGGAGAATTCGATTGATGAGTGTGGGCTTGGCCGTAGTGCGTTGCAATCGGATATGTGGTTGTTCTGCCTGAAGAAATCGAAACGGAACAGAGCAATATGTTGACAGACATGATAGGGCAACCCTTGGATTACTACTTGGCTGTCGGGTTGACTCACTACCTGGTGGTCTCGGCGGCGTTGTTTTGCATGGGCGTGTTTGTGATGTCCACCAAGCGCAACGCAATCGGTATTCTGATCGGCGTGGAGTTGGTGCTTAACGCGGTGAATTTGAATCTGGTGGCGTTTTCGCGGTATCACGCCCACAGCCGCCTGGACGGCCAGATCATGGCTTTGTTTATCATTGTGTTGGCGGCGGCTGGTGCGGCGGTGGGTGTTGCCATTGCCATGAACTATTACAAGAACCACTCCTCGATCGACGTCGATCGCGGGGCACAGTTGCAAGGTTGATCGCCGGCGGCGACCATTCGGTATGGAAAAAAGCGAACCGGGCACGGAAAGAACGATTCCGCCGCCGTTATGGGATTAGAGCTGAAGGCTGATAGCTGAAAGCTGATAGCTAATAACATGAGTTCCTACGAAATTTATCTGGCAGTCGGGGTTTTTGTTCCGCTGATCACGTTTGCCTTTCTGGCGTTTTTCGGCCACCGGTTGGGTAAGCCGCTTTCTGGCTGGGCGGCTGTTGGTGGAGCGTTTATCAGCCTGGTGTTGGCCACCATCACCCTGATCGGCTGGTGGGGCGAAGTGCAGTCGGGCACCACCGCCGAGATGACCGCAAACGCCGCACGCTTTCACTGGGCTGACTTGGGAAGTATCCCCGCCACCGTCGGCGTCAAGCTCGATTCGCTCACCGTGATCATGTACTTCATGGTTGCCTTCGTCAGCTTCTGGATTTTCGTGTTCAGCATCGGGTACATGTCAGGCCATTCCGACGAAATCGACGGCCAATGCGAGTACCACCGCTTCTTCTGTTTTATGTCGCTGTTTTTGTTCAGCATGCTCGGGCTGGTGGTTGCCAGCAGCCTGTTGTTTCTGTTCATCTTCTGGGAACTGGTCGGGTTGTGCAGTTACTTCCTGATCGGCTTCTACTTCGACAAGAAGTTCGCCTCTGACGCGGGGATCAAGGCTTTTGTGACCAACCGGGTGGGCGACTTCGGGTTCCTCATCGGCCTGATGATGGTGTTCTTCTTCCTGGGTACGCTGGACCTGGATCAGGCGGCGGTCACGTTCGAGAAGGCTGCCCATCTTGCCGGTGCTGCTCCGGTTCACGATTATTCGGCATTTGCGACCCAGTGGTTGGCTGACAACCCCGAGCTTGTGGGAGTGGTGAATGAACATGCCGTCACAGCGGCAGGTCTGTTTACCAGCCCGTTCACGATTTTCGGGGCTGGGTTGGCCACCATTATGGGCATTGGTCTGTTTTGCGGGGCGATCGGCAAAAGCGCCCAGTTCCCGTTGCATGTGTGGTTGCCCGACGCGATGGCAGGCCCCACACCGGTCAGCGCCCTGATCCATGCCGCGACGATGGTGGCTGCCGGTGTCTACCTGGTGGCTCGGATTTTCCGGTTGCTGACGCCCGAAGCCCAGATGTTCGTGGCGATCATCGGGTGTATTACCCTGACCATCACCGCCCTGATCGCCATCGTGCAGACCGACATCAAGAAGGTATTGGCTTATTCGACCCTGTCGCAACTCGGGTACATGATCTTTGGCTTGGGGGTTGGTGCCTGGATCGCGGCGCTGTTTCACCTGATGACCCACGCTTTCTTCAAAGCCATGCTGTTTCTCGGCTCAGGCCAAGTGATCGAAGGCTGCCACCACGAGCAGGATATCCGCAACATGGGCGGGCTGCGGAAGAAGATGCCGTTTACCTGCTGGACGTTTTTCGTGGGCGTGTTGGCCATCGCCGGGGCAGGTATACCAGCCGTTCACTTTGGGCTGGGCGGGTACTTCAGCAAGGACGAAATCCTGGCGGTTGCCTATGAGCGAGCCTACAACTGGTCGGGGGAAGGCAAGAGGCAAGAGGCAAGAGGCAAGAGAGAAGAGGCAACAGGCAACAGCACGGAAATGCCCGCCGCACGGGCGATGCTGGTCAGCGCTGCCGAGCATGGCCATAATCACGCCGCCGGCGGAGAACATGGCCACGGTCACGCTGCCGGGCATGACGGGGGACACGGCGATTCACCCAAGCTGGGCATCGCCGCGATGGTGCCCAAGCTGCCCAAGTGGTTGTTCTGGTTGCCGATCATCATTGCGTACGTGACGCCGTTTTACATGATGCGGTTGTGGTGGCTGACCTTTATGGGCAAACCGCGCAATGAAGAGGTGTACCGCCATGCTCATGAAATCAAGCTGATGTACATTCCGCTGGTGGTGCTGTCTGTGGGAACAGTGTTCTGTAGCTACCTGGTATTTAGGCCTATGCTTGCCGATGCCGCCCCGATGGCGGCTGACGCGGCTGTGATTGTCTCGATTGACGGTGAGGCCCACCATCACAGCGCACAGGCGCTTAGCCTGACCCATGAAGCGGGCAAGGACCCGCATACGGCTTTGATCGGCATCGTCGGGTTTGCGTACATCGTCGGCATGGGGCTGGCGTGGCTCATCTATCGCAATGGGTTCGAGGTGTCGACGAAGATCAGGTCACTGCCGGTGATCCGGTACGTGCACACTGCCCTCGAAAAGAAGCTTTATTTCGACCACTTGTACGAAGGTTTCCTGGTGCCGGCGATTCAGTATGTGATCGCGGGCATTTGCAATCTGTTTGATACGTATGTGATCGATTTGATCGCCAACCTGTCGGCTAAAGTTACCGAGCGGTTCGCGGCGTTTAGCGGACGGGTGCTCGATGCCCGTGGTATCGACGGGGTTGTCAATGGAATTGCCGACTCTGCGATCGACCTGGGCAATGCGGTTCGCCGGCCTCAGACCGGCTTGATTCGGAACTACGTTCTGCTTGCCGCCGGTGGGGCGGTGGTGGTGGTGATGGGTGTTTTGCTGGTGGTGTGGTAGGGCGGCTGGTGGACATGGCTGCTGGGGAAACTTCCTTCCCCTATATAACCAGGGCGGATTGAAACGTGGAAAGTGCAAGCATATTAACCTGGATCGTCTTTTTACCTACGATTGGTGCGGTGCTCTGCCTGTTCGCACCCAAGGAAATCGTCAAGTGGGTGGCGGCTATAGCCAGTGCGGCTGCGCTGGTGCTGTCCATGGTGCTGTTTAGCACGTTCATGGGCGGAGGCGACGGTGGTGACGGCGCGGAGAAAGTCTTCGGGCAGGCCTACGGCAAGATACACCACGTCCTGCGCACGGACTGGATAGTAGGCGACAACTTCACTATCGAATACTTCGTCGGGATTGACGGGCTTAGCTTCCCGCTGTTCATCCTGACGACGGTGGTGTCGTTTTTTGCCTGCGTCGCCAGCTTCAACATGACCAAAGCCTGGACGGTCAAGAAGGGCGAACGGGCCTATTACGTCCTGTTCCTGCTGCTCGAGACCGGTATGCTGGGGGTCTTCGTGGCGCTGGACTTCTTCCTGTTCTACATCTTCTGGGAAGTCATGCTGCTGCCGATGTACTTCCTCATCGGTGTGTGGGGTGGTTCGCGGAAGGAATACGCAGCCATCAAGTTCTTTTTGTTCACGTTGGCTGGTTCGGTGTTGATGCTGGTCGCCCTGTTGGGCATGTACTTCTACAGCGCCGACGCGATTCACGCAGCCATCGACCAGGGCGGCACGGAGGTTGTGCGGCAGGTTGTGGACGGGGAGACCGTGACGGGGATCGCCAGCGGCTATCGCGAGGGCGGCCCATTGCTGACCGGTGGGACGTTCGACCTGCTGGAGTTTGCCACCAATCCGGTGATCCAGAAGCACTTCGGGTCGACGGCGCAGACTTTCATCTGGGAATGGCTCCCGTTTGCCCCGACGATGTTCATGCTGTTGTTCATCGGGTTTGCCATCAAGCTGCCCTGCGTCCCGTTCCATACGTGGTTGCCCGATGCACACGTGGAAGCCCCGACGCCGATCAGTATGATCCTGGCTGGTGTGTTGCTGAAGATGGGCGGGTATGGTTTTCTGCGGCTGTGCTACCCGATCTTCCCCACCGCTGCGGAGTTCTGGGCGTTTCTGCTGGCGCTGATCGGGGTGGTGAGCATCATCTATGGTGCCCTTTGTGCGATGGCTCAGACCGACTTCAAGAAGTTGGTGGCTTACAGCTCGATTTCGCACATGGGCTTTGTGCTGTTGGGTATCGCGGTGATGACGCGGACCGGATTCCAGGGTGCGATGTTCCAGATGATCGCCCACGGTATTTCCTCACCCATGTGCTTTTATTTGGTCGGAGTGGTGTACGACCGTGCCCACCACCGGGAGATCAATCGCTTCGGTGGTCTGTGGTTGACCATGCCCAAGTACGGTTCGATGGCCACCTTGGGCTTCTTTGCCTCGCTGGGTTTGCCGGGGCTGTGCGGGTTCATCGGTGAAGTGTACGTTTTGCTGGGCACGTTCGAGGCCCGCGATACTTACGCCTGGGCCGGCCCGTTTGCGATTATCGCCGCTTTCGGTGTGATCCTGACCGCCGGATATATTCTCTGGCTGATTCAGCGGGTCTACCTCGGCAAAGCCAAGCCCGAGTATGCCGACTTCCCCGAGGCGACCCCACGTGAGTTGTTCGTGCTGGCTCCGTTTGCGATTCTGGCGATTGTTTTGGGTGTGCTGCCCAAGCAGACCCTCTTTAATTTCATGAACGGAACGCTGGACCTGATGCTGGAGCACCTCGGGCAGGTGCAGGCTATGATCGGCGGATAGGCGCGGCGCCCGCAGGACGCTCCGCTTGGAAAACAAGAGCTTACAGAAGCAACAACCATGAATGGTACATTGGCAATCTCGTTCGAGTCCTTTGGTGAGCAACTCGCCAGGGAACTGCCGTGGTTTTCGCCGGAGTTGGCGCTGGTCGGCACGATCATTGCAATCTTGATCGCCCCGCTGGCGATCGGGCGAAGCAGCCGCAGCACGGCGACTATCGCCCTGGTGGGGATTGTCGTCACCATGATCTGCACGCTGCGCGTCGCCGAGACGGTCAAGACCGCCGGCGTCAGCGGATTGGCCCCTGCCGAGGCGGGCGGCCTGCTCATCGTGGACAACCTGACCACCTACTACAAGCTCATCCTGATGGTCTTCGCCGCCGGTGTGTCGGTGTTGTGGTGGTACGGAGCCGCCGACCGGGAAAAAGACCCGCCGGCGTTCTTCACGCTGTTGTTGGGCAGCGCCCTGGGCATGAGCCTGATGGTCAGCAGTCTTAACCTGCTGGTGCTGATTATCGCCATAGAGTTCGCCTCGCTGCCCAGCTACGCGATCGTCGCGTTTGACAAGCGCGATCGGTTGGGAGCTGAAGGCGCGCTAAAGTACGTTATCTTCGGGGCGATCAGCTTCGCCGTTTTGTGTTATGGGGCGAGCCTGCTGTACGGTCTGTATCAGACGCTCGATCTGGGCATCATTGCCGGTGCGGTTTTGCAAGACCTCAGCGCCGGTGAGAATCAAGTGGCGGTGGCTTTGGCGTTGTTGGCTTTGTTTTTTGGGATCGGCTTTAAGATATCCGCCGTGCCCTTCCACTTCTGGTGCCCGGACGCCTTTCAGGGTGCTCGGATCGAGGTCACCACTTGGCTTAGCGTGGTCAGCAAGGCGGCGGGGTTGCTGTTATTGCTGCGGTTGGTGCATGTGTTTGGTGTTGCTGCCGGTCCGGTGCAGTTCGAGGCTCCGCCGACCGAGGCATTGGCGTGGGTGATCGGGATCATCGCCATGATTACCTGCACGGTGGGCAATCTCAGCGCTTACGTGCAGACCAGCGTCAAACGGTTGCTGGCTTATTCGTCGATTGCCCATGCCGGGTATATGCTGATGGCTTGTTCCATCTTCGCTTACACCGGCGCGGATTCTCCCAATGTGGCTCTTAGCGCGGTGATGCTGTACATCCTGGTCTATCTGTTTATGAACCTGGGCGCGTTTGGTGTGACCGCAATGGTGGTGTGGGCGACCGGAAGCGATTCGATTGACGCCTTCACCGGTCTGATCCGCCGTTCGGTGTGGTTGGCGATTCCCATGCTGTTTTGTCTGATCTCGCTGGTGGGTTTGCCTCCTTTCGGCGGTTTTGTGGCCAAGCTTTGGTTGTTGTTGGCCTTAGCCAATCCCGAAGCCGGTGGAGGAACACCGCTGCATTGGATTCTGATTATCGTGGCGGTGTTGAACACGCTCATCAGCCTGTTCTTCTACCTGCGGATCGTCAAGCAGATGATGCTCCGCGATGATGAGCGTCCCGCGGTGCAGGCTCCGGTCGGTGGGTTGGCGTTGGTGAACGTCTGCGGTGTTGTTGTGCTGCTTCTGGGTTTTCTAATAATTCAGCCGGTGACGGACTTCGCCGATCGCTACGCTGCGAACCTGTTTACCCCTTCGGTGACGCAGCAAGTGCGGGTCGCTGAGCCCGAGGCGGTTGATGCCGTATCTACCCTGGATTTTTCGGACCCTCTGCGCGGGGGTCGCATGGAACCCGAGTCATGACCGATCAGCATGTTCTGGACATCCTCAACGACCTGCTTGCCGCAATAGAAAAGAGCCCGCAAGTCCGGTTGACCGAAGCCGGCACTTTTGTCTCCTCCGCCGGCACCAAAGAGTGTATTGCGGTCGAGGGCATCCTCGAGGAGGAACGGCAACTTGCCGCGGAGTTGGCGGGTCTGCTGATCGAATTGGGCGGTTCGCCCGCCCCCTCGCCGGGTTCGCCGGTAGTTAACATCGCTTGTTTCCACTACCTCGATGTGCATTTTATGCTGCCGGAGTTTTTGTGTGCCAAGCAAAAACTGGTGGCTGCCTGCGAATCCGTGCTTGAGCATCTCGCGGATTCGCCGGAGGCGCACCAGTTGATCACCAGGATCGCCATGGTTTACCGCGATCACATTGCCCGTCTCCAACCGCTTAACTGCTAACCACGAGAATCTTCGCAAACTGCACAATAATTCATGAACGCAGAGACGCAGAGGACGCAGAGAAGAGCGAGAAGAGATGAGGATAAGGGGGAAAGAGTCGAAACTGGGCAACGCCGCCAACCCAACATTTTCCATTTTCCATTTTTAATTTTCCATTTTCTGCGTGTTCCGCGGTGAAATATCCGGGTTAGGGAGCGTAGATGTTCATGGCGAAGGCTTCATAGGCGATGAGGAAGATCAACTCGCCGATCAGGCCTGCCCCCACGATGGAATCGCGGGTCCGGCCGCCTTGCCGGCGGGCAGAGATCACCCCGTAGAGATACGTTCCTGCCAACACCACGCAGGAGATGATCCCCCCGAACATCCATCGCCCGCGATGCCCACAGAAAATCGCGGTGAGCACGGCGATGGGGATCATATACACCAACATCAGCGTGGCGGACAGAGACCCGCAGAACCGTGATAAGCCGGCATCGTTGCCGTCACGCAACCGGCCAATCGATCCGACCAGCAGCATCGCCCATCTGCCCCACATCGGAGCCAGAATCAACGGGCGATAGTGCGGATGAGCATACATCCAGTTGAAGTGACTCCGCCAGTCCCCCGGCCCAGGCCAACTGGCAACCCCTTTAGGGATGGCGATGAGCAAAACCAGCTTGAGCACCACGAGGATGAGCAGGGCCAGGATTTCGATGGTGTAGCGGGCGTTACGGTCGCCCAAGTCATTGCTCAGCCGAGTTGATGGGTGGATGGTTCGTGCGATGGTTCCGGCTGCGGCTAGGTAGAGCGCGCTTGCGACGATGGCGACGTCCACTAACCACACAGCCGCCGCCGGCATCAGTGCCAGAGCGCTAACCTCGCCAAATTGTCGCCAGACGGCGCGATAGACCCCGGTATACGCCAGCCCAATAATCAACCCCAGGGGCACAAACCAGTGACAGGCTCGCCCGGCGCCATCCTCCGCAAGCACACGCCGCCCCGGGCACATAAACCCCAGGGCATAACCCAATGCCCCAGCCCACGTAACCTTTGGGGAGCCATCGACCATCACAATCAGCCTACCGGATGAGGCGGTCGGAGGGAAATGTGAAAACCGCTACTTGCGTGGGGCGAGTTCGAAAATCGACTGGGTGCGCAGAAGCGTCAGCTCCTCGGGGAACACGTGGTACGCATGAATGTGGAACTCGCGCTCGCGGGCTTCGTAGTCGATGAACGTGAACGGTTTCAGCCCGCCGCTCTCCCACTCGTCGAAGGACTCGATTATACCGCGATTCTGGGCGTAATTGTACAGGTCGCGGTGGCACGAGGGGAACAGGTTGGGGGTCATCCGCTCCACCTGGGTCGAGAGAATATACTTCATCCCCGTATCGAAAGAGTGCGAGTAATCCCGCTCGCCGCGAAACCGGAAAGAGGTCGCCAAGCCGATCTTCGGCAGCAGCTCGGACTCATGGGCGATAAGCTCGGTCAGGCAATCCCGCCCGACATGGACGGTGGCAACGTGGGCAAGACCTATGATCCAGATTTCCGCGTGGTAACGTCTTTGCTGGACGTGTTTTACCTGGTGAATCCGGAACAGCTCGGGGTGCAGAGCCCGCTGGTACAGGTAAAAGTGTAGTTCATCGATTCGTTGTTGGGTTTGGCCTAGCTCCACGGTAACCTCAATCTGCAACAGAATTTTTCAAGGAACCCCCTCTAAGACAATACTGATTATAGACATTTTGAAGCGGACTTGCCAGAACAATCTCCCAAGGACCGATAAAAAATTCAGGTTCGACGTTAAAATCATGTAGGGCGGGTTTCACCCGCCTTCTTCAACGAAGTAGCCCGTAGGTCGGGTCCGCAGACCCACATTTTTTGTGAACGCAGAGACGCAGAGAACGCAGAGAAGAAGGGAGTGCACCCAACAACAATGTTTCCTACCCCTCCCCCATTTTCCATTTTCAA
>JAGLWJ010000331.1 GCA_023133475.1 Phycisphaerae bacterium
CATCATTCGGGCAGTTATCGCAGACATCGCCGAGACCATCACTGTCAGCATCTTCCTGACCGGGATTGTAAGTGCTCGGACAGTTGTCACAGACGTCCCCAACACCGTCACCATCGCCATCTTCCTGGCCGGGATTGTAGTCGGTTGGGCAGTTGTCGACATCCCCGCAGATACCATCGCCGTCAATATCGTTGTCGGGGTCATAGGGGCAAGGGTCGCAGACATCACCGATTCCATCGCTGTCGGCATCATCTTGACCGGGATTGTAATCGTCCGGACAGTTGTCGCAGATGTTGCCCACGCTGTCGGCGTCATTGTCTTCCTGACCGGGGTTGTAGTCGTCCGGACAGTTGTCACAGGCGTCGCCGAACGTGTCGCTGTCCGAATTGGTCTGATTCTCATTTGGCTCATTCGGGCAGTTGTCGCAGACGTCACCCACGTTGTCGCCGTCACCATCGGCTTGGTCGGCATTGGAATCGTCCGGGCAGTTGTCGCACACGTCGCCGATGCCGTCCTTATCACGGTCCGCCTGATCGGTATTGGCATCTCTCGGGCAATTATCCTTCGAGTCGGGAATCCCGTCCTTGTCGGCATCGGGCAGGGTAGGCCCACCACCACCAGAAGGAGGTTCGCAGGTATCGGTGGTCTCGTTGCAGGTCTCGCCGGGAGCACAGGGATACGCACCCGCCTGACAGACACCTGCCACGCAGGTTTCCACACCGGTGCAGAAGAGGTCGTCGTCACAGTCGGCGTCTACAATGCACTCATCGCATTCATCTGGAACACCGTTGGTGTTGAGGTCCTGGCTGGTTCCGGCGGCGATGTCATAGCTGTCCGGGACCCCGTTGGTATTGCAATCGGGCAAGCACTGGTCGCCAACCTCGTCACAGAACTCGTCAAACGCACACGGGTCTGGGCCGTCGACGCATTCACCCGCCAGGCACGTCTCCTCACCGTTGCAGAAGAACTCGTCGTGGCACGCGGTCCCGTCGGCCACCGGAGTGAAGACACATCCGGCGGCTGAATCGCAGGTGTCCTCCGTGCACGGATTTTCATCATCGCAGACGATCGGTGTCCCGACACAAACGCCGTTTGAGCAGACGTCGTTGGCTGTGCAGGCGTCGCCGTCGTTGCAGGCATTGCCTTCGTGGGGAACCGGGTCCGCGACGCATGTGTCGATCTCCTCGTCGCACCGCCCGGTGTTGCACTGATCGTCCAGCCCGGAGCAATCCGGAGGCGGCCCATTGGTGCATACGCCGGCTAAACAGGTCTCGTCACCGTTGCAGAAGAACTCGTCGGGGCACGCGGTGCCGTCGGCCACCGGTGTGAAGACGCATCCGGCGGCTGAATCGCAGGTGTCCTCCGTGCACGGATTGTCGTCGTCGCACTCGATCGGCGTCCCGAGGCAAACGCCGTTCGAGCAGATGCCGTTGGTGGTGCACGCATCACCGTCGTCGCACGCCTCGCCTTCGTGTGGGGTTGGGTCTTTCACACAGGCATCGGCATCTTCATCACATATGCCGGTGTTGCAGGCATCGTCCAAAGCCGAGCAGTCACGCAGTATGCCGTCCCCGCAAATCGCCGCGGGGAATGGAGCGGCAGAGCCGGCCTCCAAACGGAAAAAGATGCAAACCTCGTCCACCGTGCAAAACAGGCCGTCGTCACAGGATTCGCCCAGGTTGGCCGGCTCGATTTCGCAAAGCCCGCTATCAAAGTTACACACTCCGCGGTTGCATTGATCGTCGAGGTAGGCACAATCGTCGTGGCTATCGCAGATACACGTATCACTGTCCTCGTCGCATCCCAGACCGGGGCACGGGTCGGTGCCCGGCTCACACACTCCGATCAGGCACGTTTCCTCACCGTTGCAGAACAGATCATCCGGGCAGGGGGTGCCGTCCGGCTCGAACTCGTCCGGTGGGCAAACCGGCGAAGACCCCATGCAATGCTCAGCCACATCACACTCCCCAGCCGCCGCACGACATTCCGTGCCCGCCGCCACGAAGCCGTCCTCCGGGCAGTCTGCCGACGAACCGATACATATCTCCGGCTCGTCGCAGAGACCCGCGGCAGCGCGGCATTGCGTGCCATAGGGCAGGAGCTCGTCAACGGGGCAATCGGCGGAGGAACCGTTGCAAATCTCATCAGCATCACACAGCCCCACCGCCGTGCGGCAGACCGTGCCCGCTGCCAGGAACTCGTCAGCGGGGCAGGCTGCCGAAACACCGTCACACGTTTCAGATGTGTCGCAATCGCCCGCCACTGCCCGGCACTCGGTGCCCGCAGCCCAAAAGGCATCAACCGGGCAGGCGGCGCCCACACCCGTGCAGGTCTCGGCAACGTCGCAATCACCCGCCACCGCGCGACACTCGGTGCCCGCCACCAGGAAATCATCAGCCGGGCAAACACCTGTCACACTGTCACAAACCTCCGCCACGTCGCAATCACCAGCCGCCGCACGGCACTCAGTGTCGCCGGCCAAGACCGCATCAGCAGGGCAGGCGGGCGACACTCCGTCGCAAACCTCCGCCACGTCACAATCACCGACCGCCGCACGGCACTGCGTGCCCACCGCCACAAACTCGTCAATCGGACAATCCGCTGATGCCCCGGTGCAAGTCTCAGCCACATCACAGTCCCCGGCAGACGCACGGCACGACGTCCCGGCCGGTTTGAAATTCTCCTGGCACTGACCGCCGGCGTCGCAGGTGTCCGGGGCGTTGCAGTCGGTGTTGTCGGGATCGCCGCACGGGGTCCCCGCCGCCTTCGGTGACCAGTTCACCGGGTCGAGCGACGAGTCGCACTCCTGGCACTCGTTGCTTGGATTCGTATCGCCGTCAGAATAGCAGACTTCGTCGATCAAACAGAACCCGGGGTCCAAGGTGAACACGCACTCCCCGCTCGCCTGGTTGCAGCCGTTCGTCGTGCAAGCCAACCCGTCGTCGCAGTCCGCGTCCACCTGGCACGCACAGGTGTCGGTCTCCTCATTGCAGGGCATTCCACCCGGGCACGGGTTGCCGCTCGATTCGCAGCCCATAAACGCAACGCAATACTCCGTCCCGTTACAGAACAACCCGTCGTCAGGGCAGTCCGAATCGTCGGGGGTATACACGCAGATGCCCGAGCTGCAAGCATCGTCTGTGCAATCGGCTCCGTCGTCACAATCCGTGTCGTCCTGGCACTGGTCGCAAGTGTCGGTCTCCTCGTTGCAGAAGGACCCTGGTGGGCAGGGCGGGAAGTCCGCATCGGCTTTGGAGATGCAGCCCAGTTTCTCGTGGCAGAATTCCGCCCCGTTGCAGAACTGCCCGTCGTCCGGGCAATATATATCGTTTGGGGTGTGCAGGCAGATGCCCGAGCTGCAGGCATCGTCGGTGCAGTCAACCCCGTCGTCGCAGTCCGTGTCGCCCTGACACTCGATGCACATGTCGGCGTCTTCGTTACAGGTGGTCCCCGCCGGGCACGGGTCGCCGCCGGATACGCAACCCACCGCCGAATCGCAATACTCCACCCCGTTGCAGAACTGCCCGTCGCCCGGGCAGTTTGCATCGTTGGCGATGAACACACACCCACCGCTTACACAGGTGTTGTCGGTGCACGCGATCCCGTCGTCGCAGTCCGCGTTATCGAGGCAGACGCCGACCGGAACCACACCGGTCAGCAATACGTCATCAATGTTCCAACCACCGTAGTTATAGGTGTGATCCGTCGGCCCCATGACCCAGCGGATGAAAACGGTGCCCTGCCCGTCCGCGACGGCGGAGATGTCATATTCCTGCACCGACCATTCGCTCTCGACAAACGTCGGCCCCACATGGTCGAACAAAGTCACCCACGTCTCACCGCCGTTGGAAGCCTCGAGCGAGGCGTGGTCGTACTGGCTGTGTTCGACACAAAGCCAGCGGCAGAAGCTCAGGGACACATCGGTGAACAGGCTACAGTCGATGGCCGGCGTGGTCAGATAGGTTGCCGGGAGATTGTCGGCGTACCCACCGGCGAGGTTGTATCCATAGACGTTGCTCCCGGTGCAGCCGGCGGTCGGGTCCGGGCCGTCGGGCGGTTGACCCCCATGCCAGCCGTCGTTGCCCTGGGGCACACCCCAGGCCCACTGGCTCTTGGTAGCCCAACCCGGGTCGGAGCCCATGTTCTCCTCGAAGATGATCACTCGCGGGGAACGGGCCTCGATGGTCACCGTATCGCTGCCCGGTTTCCCGCCATCGTCGGTCACCGTCAGTGTGATGAGGTGTGTGCCGAGCCCTAGCGTCACGGTCGGCGATGCCCCGGTGGCGATCTCCACACCATCCTCGGCCCATACATAGTTCTCGATCGCCCCGTCAACGTCGGTGCCCGATCCCGATAGCGTCACCTCGGCAACGCCGTCATGATCGTCGTCAAAGACCTCCTGGCCTGGGCCGGCGTCAGCCACCGGCGGCTGATTGTGCTCCCACAAAGCCAACACCGCCAGGGCAGTGTGGTACGGCTGCTGATCCCAGGACCCGTCAGGGGCCTGCATGGCCAATAGGGCATTGATCGCGTCGGTGGTTGGCACGCTGAACGGGTAGCTGTCCGCCAGAACCAGGTCCAGCGCCGCCAGGGCGGTCACGTAGGGAATTCCCGTGCCGGCATACCCAAACGATCCGTCACCAAGCTGCTGCCCTTGAACGTAGGCGATCCCGCCGGCAACCTCGGCATCGAAGTCGTAATCGCGGCATCTGAGCATCGCCCGCAGCACGTGCAACGTGGTGTAGAACTCCGTATCGCCACCACGTTGGATACCCCAGCCGCCGTCGGGGTTCTGTGCTTCCTGCAGGTACGCAAAAGGTTCAGCCAACGTCCGCGTGTCCCAGGTCGGGGTCTCGTATGAGGCGGTTATCGTGTAGCCGGCTGCGGCGCCCTGGTTCTCGATCGAGATGAAGTTATGGCCTGGGGTAAACGGCAAGCCCGAGCCGGGAAAGGCGATGTTGTAGGGGCCGCCGGGAGCCATCTGAAAATAGGGGACGGTAATATCCGGCGGCGATCCTTCGCGCATCCGCAGCCGGATCGTCGAGCCCACAACATTGAGGACCAGGCGGGCCCGGATCGCATCTGCCGGTATGTCCCACTCATGAAGGTTGGTCGCACCGGCTGCCAACGCCTCGTCGACCGCCGAGAAACCACCACCGAACCCGGTCGCATCCAGCGCCAGTAGTGCCAAGGCGGTTGTCAGGCAATCGGTCTGGTATGTCGCAGCGACCCCCCATCCGCCCTCTGGCCAATTGGGCAAGGACGAATCCGGCTCGGCTGCGTTGCGGGCTGACAGCAAGTCGTCAGCCAGCCCCAAAGCGAAAGGCCCATAACCCGGCGCATCGGCAAGCCCCATAATCTGTCGCGCGAGGTGTTCGTAGTTTGAGGCACCCTCACCAGCCAACCAGACGGCTCCTGCTCCCAGCGCGGCACTGTCCGGGACGGTGGTGCCGAGCGTCTCGTCCACCGTGCAGGTGTCGACAAACTCATACGCCCCCCCCCACGAGCCGGAGGCATTCTGGTTGGCCTCCAGCCACCCGATGCCGTCGGCCCCAGGCCAAACCCGGTGCGGAACCGCCTGCCGGGAGGAACCCGAGGGGTTGCTCAGCGCATCAGCCTGACGGGCGTCCGCCACCTCGCGGCGCGGCTGCGGCGCATCTTCCGACGCAGCCAACGGCGCAGCCAAAACGCATGTGACCACCGATACGATTCCCACGCTACGGAGTATTAGATGTGCCATCTTTCACTTCCTCATCCGAAGTAACATTCGTGACTACCTGCTACGCCACGGAAAACCATTAGCCCGGATCATTTTGCCTTGCCCTTGGAAGAAGACTTCTCCAACTGCCGTTTGGTGTCCTCAAGCCAGGCGTTTAGATAAGGGTTGGGGTTCTCCTTCAGCACTGCCTCGAATTTTTGCAGTTGGGCGGTGGCTTTGGGGCCGGCCCCTATTCCAGCCTCTATCGCCCGGACAATTCCGGCTGACTTCAACTCTTCCCAACCGGCGATGGGAGCGCCAACCTGAACCCGAACCCGATTGGACTCAATAACCGTAAGGTCCTCAAAATCCGCCGGGTCTCGGCTGTACATGAACGGGCGAACCGTAAAACGCGAATAGACCTCATAGATGCCCGGCTCAGGGAAAATATAGCTGTCAGCCAACACTGCCCGGGTGTCGATCTGCTTTTCGTGCAGGCGACCGAAGAGCCAGGTCTCGAACACCAGGCTCTCACGCGGTTCGAGCTGACGCGGGACGACCCCGTACCGACGCCGTTCCCAGCGACGTGCGGTGATCCTGGTTTCCTGTCGGCCCGATGCCACCACGATGATCTCGTGTGCTCCGGCTTCGGGGCGAAGCGACGGGACGAGTTTGGCTGACTTCTCCTTGCCGTCGTTGAGAAGTTCGACCCGTATTGCGATAGGGGTGCCCAGACCTATGGCTATCTGTTCGAGCGTAGCGGACCTGCTCGCCCGAATCTCTTCACGAATCTGGCGGTCCTGAAGCAAATGAACCCGCAGCTTCAACTCAGCCAAAGCGCTGCCACTCGGGATGGCCAATACCAGTAAAGCGGAGAGCCCATTAAACACTACCGTGTGATTTCTGCGTGTCATCGGAATTACCTCTCTCTAATAGCCTCGTTTTGCCTATGGATGGCTGATCGAGCGAATCCTGTTTAGAGTCGTGTTACTGAAATCAGGGCCACCCGCCACACCACCGCCGGACATGACTCCCCCGTCGGCATGCAACCCGTTGAACAGGTGCCCTACCTCATGCACCACGGTATCGTCCTCGTCAATCGCCGGAAAGATGGCGTGTTCCGTTGCAGTGAAGACTTCTTTGTAGATGTTTGCTCCCTGACCGTTGATGTCGTCGACGATGCCCCACGTAACCGACCCGTTGGGGTCGTTGTCATCTTGCGCGACGCTGTCCTGGAACGAACCGCGAATGTAGAGGCACCAATACCTCGAATTGGCTTCCTGCGCGGAGGCGTCGAACTTCCACCCCACCCGGACCGCCGGCCCCGAATTGGCCACCCGAGTCTCCATGTGCGGGTGAAAGGTCAGGGCGCCATCGGCGGTGCCGGCATCGGTCAGCGGCAGAACATAAGCGGGGGCAAAAGCGGGCACCAGGCGGCTGAGGTCCGGCCCAGCCACGTCCGTGCCGTTGGCCATGTCGTCGTCGTCAACGCGATAGGGGATGAGCAGCCCAGCCACCGTCACCCGCTTGTTGGCGGCATCCACCGCGGTGATGCTCATGTTGGGGCCGGTGCCGATTTTGACGGTTCCGCCGACAAAGTCAGGCCAGTCGATCGGAGTTTCGTTATGGGCTGTTATATTCAAGTGAAGGCGGCGGCTGTTGTTGGTGATTTTGGTGACCGTTCCGGACATCGTCCCATTGCCCCACCAGTCGTTGTCGACGGCACTGAAGGGCAGAGCCGTCGCGCACACGTTGATTCCGGCGGCCCGCCTTAAATCGTTCTGCCCGTTCCCGGTCAACGGCCCAATGTTGTGGGTATTCGCAACCCGTAACGTACCCGTCTCGAACCGCCCATTCCCCGCCGGGGCGCTGTTCAGGTCACGAGAGCCGTCCCGTGGTGAGGTGCTGACCGTCACCCGCTTCGCGGTCGAACTGTCACCCGTGTTCAAGGCGGTGATGTTTCCCTCCTGGTAGTTGTTCACCACCGCCCCCATCGAGTCGATCTCCATATGACAGAAACGCCACACCGTCAGCACGTTGCTCGCGTAGTGAGCGGGCTCGCGGATTTCCTTCTGGGTCAGCGTGCCCCCGACGTGCTTGTTTGTGATGCGCTGTTTGTCGTTGTTGTTGGCTCCCGCGTTGTCTTTGTTCTCCAGGTCGGCGAGGAAGTCCAGATCGCCGGTGCCCACCACGCGGAAGTTGTCCCCCGGCTGCATGGTTACCTCGAACCGGAACGTCTTTTCCTTTGTGTTGAACGTCTCGGTTTTCAGGCCCGCGGCTTCGCCGACGAACTTTCCGGATTTGGCGGGCGCGGTTCCACGGTTGTCCTCGTCGTTGGCTTCGTTATCCACCGGGGCGGCTGCCGAGGTCGGGTCGTCCACGTCGAACGAGTCGAAATAGACGCGGACCGGCCGGACCGGATCGACGGTTAACGTGGCTTTGATGTCAACTTGATTTCGTGTGCCGGCTTCAACCCCGGCGCCGGCCGCACGCGCCCCGGGAAAGACCCGTAGACTCCCAGGATTCACGCCGGCAGGCCAACTCGGGTCGGCATCCAAGGCATTGTTGTTGTTCCGGCTGTTGTTCCGCCCGATCCACACGATCGAATCGATCCCGATAATGGTGATAGCCACCTCGTCCTCGCAGTCTTTCGGCTCGTCGTAGGTCATCTTCAACCGGGTGCCCCTTTGGGCGGTATGCGGCGTGATGCCCTCGACCCACAGTTTTGCCACCAGAACGTCACCTTCCTTCTTGAAAACGTTAACGTCCGATACCGAGAGATTGGTCCCGAGGGTGTACTGGGTATCCTTGTTGTTCTTCTTCCAGACCAGTATGTTGCCCGGCCCGGCGGTGGCCTCCACTTTAACGTCACCCTCGGTGATGTCGTTGGGTTGAAGTCTGATCTCAGTTTTGATCATGTCGTTTTCACCAGCCACGTTCGTATCGGTCGTGCCAGTGTCCCACCGAGTGTCATCATCGTCGTTATCCAGGTTAACGAAGGTCTGGGCACCTTTGGTGAGCTTATCATCCTCGGGTATTTCCGCTTCGCCCGGGTCGATGTTCGGCGGTTTGTGCACGACCAGTTCCGCCTTGACCACGGTCATCTTGTGGGCTGGGAACTTGTCGGGCTCCAAAGCGTCTTTAGGCCGGAAGACGGGCACGATCTCCTCGTCGTCGGCTTTCTCGCTCGGGTTTTCGCCGGCTTCGACCTCGACCTGATCTTTGCCGAGTGCCCCGGCCGGCGGATACCGGAGCGTGACTTTGGTGCTGGTGGTCTCCCAGTTCTCAAACTTGCCCTCCACCCCGGTGGGCTTCAGCAGAGCCTTGATCTTGTCTTTCTTCTCGGTGGCGACGTACTTCGGCGGATCGTCCGTCCCATCCTCCGCCTTGAGTTCCACGGCGTAGACCGTCATCTTGTGCTCATAGTCCCTGCTGCCTTGTGCGTAGTTGAACTTGCAGTAGCCGTAGACATGCTTGTTGTGAACAAGGTTAACCTTCACTTCCACGATCTGATCGTTTGGGGCGGTGCTTGCTTCGGCGGTGTTGGGCTGAATAACAACCTTCTTCTTATTTGGGGGGATGAACACCAGCTTGGTCGCACGATCGCCTTTGCCGGTCCAGGCGTAGCTGGTTGGCGACGCGATCAGGTCGGAACCGTCCGGCGCCTTGGAAGGAATAACCACAGCCATGACGTTCCGCGATGGGAATGGTGGTGTATCGGGCGGCAGCACCGGCACACACTTGGGCGGATTCCTGCCGAACTCGCTGCCGTCATCCTCCCGAATCAAGCACCCGATAATGCTGATCTTCCGCTGAGCCAGCAGAATCGCGTCCGGGCAGGTCAACCCGTAGTAACCCGTCAGCCAGACCGAAAAGACATAGTTCCCCGGCACAAAGGTCTTCGTGGTATTCTGGGTGGTGCGTTCGTAGTGCGTCGTCGGCGAGGGAAGGATGGCTATATCCAGTGTGTCCCTGGCCGCCGGCTGATAGGTCACCTCGATCTGGTATTCGAAAGTAAGATGCTGTTCCACCCGCCGGGTGAACACCGCATCCTGGTGAGGCGAATCCCCCTGGGGGGAGTTGCCGCCTTTTATCTTGATCTTGATACACGTCACATTGTCGTATTGGGCCAGGTTGATGAACACCGGCGGCCATTCTTCATACGTGGCACCGCCGTTGTTGTTGCCTGAAATGATGTAACCAGCCGCACCGCTGGAGGGGGTCATGTCGATCCAGGCGGTCCCGGTCCACTGGCCCGTCCCGGCGTCGCCGACGGTGATCGGGTCGGCGGGGAAGGTCACCTCATGCCCGTTGAGAATCGCGTTCTGGATCGCGTTGCGGACGTGTGACGGCTGAGTGTTCCCCGGCAACGGAAGGCTCGACCACCGCTTGTAGACCGTGATACCCTCATCAATGGCAAGCTGGAGGAGTTTGGCTGTACTGATCGACTCTTGCCCGTAGCTGTCCTCATAGATACGGCTCTCGTAGAGCGACCCCTCCAGCCCGGCTATAATCATGAAGTCCCTGGTCTCGGGGTCGGGTGGGTTATAGCGGTCCACAGGCCAAATGCCAAGCACGCTGCGATCGGCATCGACCCGCAGCCCAACCCAGTCAAAGCTCACCGGTGCGCCGGAGTAGTAGTCATACAGCACGTTAACGACATTTTCGACAATCGCGTCGGTGACGCCGGTGGTGACATAGTCGTGCATCAACCGCCCCAGTTCGAGGTCGGCGTTGCGGCAGTTGGCCAGGTAGTCCATCGCGGTGTTATGGAGCAGCGAAGCCAGCCCTTCAGTATCCTCCTCCGGGTCCACCGGTGGATTCAGCATGCTCTCGGACGAACCTTCGATGCCGAACCCGATCACCTGGGCTGCACCGCATACGATCGTGTTGTAGATCGCCGGCACCACGTTCTGGGGCAACCCATATTGATTGGTAGGCGCCAGGAAGTGAATATCCGAGTTGTGCACAATGCCCATGCCCACCCCGGCAACCCCAACCGCCCGGTCCTCCGCGTTCACTCGCAACACCGGTTTGAGTGAAACAGACGCGATCTGGCCGTTGGGTATCTTGTAAATGCTGCCACCGGCGGCGTCGATGATTGCCTGATCTGCCGGGGTCGCGGCGATGTAGTCGATCGTCACCCGCTTGCCGGCAATCTCGGGGAGGTCAAAGGTGTGGTCGATCAGGTCGGTGCCGCCATCGTATAGGAGGAACCGGATCTGATAGCGACGATCGGCGGGAATCTCAGAAAACTCCTCATCCCGTAAACGCACGATATATAGGGCAACGAAGCCGGCAGAACACCCAGGTATTCCGGAACAATCTCATGAACCCGCTTCACATCGTCGAGCGTCAGGCCTGGATAGTTCGCGTCGATGTAATCGGCGATGTCCTGCTTGAGCAACTCCAGCACCATCTCCGAGCGGGGAAGGGTGACGCCAGGGTCAGCCGGATCGTAGTAATCATCCACAAACGCCTGGGCGTCCAGATTCATCTCCTCGGGGATGTCGATGCCCTCGTGAACCGTGGTCAGCGTAAAGGCTGGGTCCAACGGCACCCAGGCGGGAGCCCCATAACCACGTGGAACAAACGCCTCGACCCACACCCGGCGGCAGCGCACCGCCACAACATCCGGGCCGCTCACAATGGGCATCCCATCCAGCCCGTGCGTGAACAGGATGCTGCCGGCCGCTCTGGCATCATCAACCGCAAGCCAACTGGTAACCTGCTCGGGCGACATCTCGACATCACCAACTGCATAGCGGGCGGGGATGTCCAAAGCACGCAGCAGGGCGATCATCAGACTGGCAAGATCGTAGTCATTGCCGGCCCGCTGACGCAGTGTCTCAACCGAGCCCTTCTGCGACCCATAATAAGCCTGAAAGGCGCACTCATTGCGCACAAACTCATAGATCGCTTCGGCACTTCCGAGTTCATCAGCCTTGTCGATGATCTCCTGCGTGATCTGCACGTCGATGGTCGGCTCCAAATCTTCCGGGCCGGGCGGGCTCAGTGCGGCTTCAGCCGCCACATTGACCACCAGGGCGTGTGGGTTCTCATCCATGGGCGAAGCCGCAACAGATTCTCGGACCTGCCACTGGTGCGGCTCGGCGATTGGGTGCAGCGGCTTGGTAAAGCGCGACTGGAACACCCCGTTGTCCCGCAGGTCCACGTCGCCGTCACCGTCAAAGTCGAAACGCCGGCACTCAGGCCCTATCTCGATCTCTGGGCCGGCGAAGCAATCCGCAAACACGGCGTGGTCTTGCAAGTCCACGTCTCCGCCGATTGCTCCGCCGTCACGGTCGGGGTCCAGTGTGTCCGGCTCGCCGAGCATCTGGTTGGCCGCGACGGGGGTTTTGGCCCTCGGGGCGGCAGTGCTCAAGTTCGTAGCTGCCACCAGACAGATGACAACACCAATCACCGCAATGAGACAAATTACGTGGGTTCTCGTCATCTCACAGAATCTCCACACAGTGACTTGGCCCCCGCCTTCCCACTCTCGGCAATAGCTTTCGGAGCCGGAAGTGTGCTCGGCGCCCCGTCTTGCCCTCTTTGCTCTATTTCACTTCCACGCGGTGGTCATACCCCACCCCAAGGGAAACGAGAGTTTTGCTATCGCAATCCTATCCCACAGCCCTACGCGAGGCGCAGCAAGAAACGGCCCATCGCAAAACAATAACACGTTAAAATAACACCACCGCCCTTCGTCGAACCCGTTAAGGTAGCAACGCGCATTCACTATACCAGAATGACTGCTCCGCTGTCAATCAAAAGATGGGGCAGACAGCAATCCCGCCAGAGCAACCGTTATGCACTGCTGCGGCGTGGTTTTGTCCTTGCCGGCACAATGACCGCTAACATGGTGGCTGATCGCCGCACCAGGCTGGTGATGAACCCCTGGCAGGTCTTTCCCGGTCGGTGCCGACTGTCGTACATAGCCACCAGGTTTTGCTTGCTGATCTCCGACTCTTTTTGGCCTCCTTTGTTGCCGTTGGGCGTCGCTGAGGAACCAGTGGCTCGGTCGAGCGGTGCGAAGAAGAGACGGAAGCGGACGCGGTAGTAAGCAAATACGTCCACATCGCTCATCCCCGATCCGGACGATCCCGATTGCCCCGATTCGTTCCGCACGCTTGTGAACGACTTGCTGCCGCCTCCGCCATCGGCGGGATAGGCCTCTGGCCTGTCAGCAGACCACAGGCGAGACACCTGTGCCACCAACATACCCACCATTATTGATGTGCTGCACCGCTGCTGCACGTTCCGCGACAAGGGCGACACGGGCGGGCTTTCCGAGTATCTTACCCGCAACGGCCACGGTCGCAACGAGAAGCTCTGGACGGTCGCGCAGGCCATCAGCGAAGTCCTGCCCGACGGCGACAAGGAGAAGCAGCTCTTGCAGGGCCTGCTCAACCAACGCGACAAGGTGGAAGAGGAGATGGAGGAAGGGCGGTTGTTCTCGTGACGAATGTACCGACAATCATGGACATGCTCATCGCAAGGCTGCCGGAACGGCGCCGGCGTAGCGGCAATAGGCTTCGCGGTGGAGGATGGCTTTCGACGCCGAAAGGAATGGGCAATGCTTGATTACTTCCGAGTGGACAATTTCAAGTCGCTTGTCAATGTGAGCCTTGAGCCGACCGGGCTGAATCTCCTCATTGGGAGCAACAACGCCGGAAAGACGAACCTCTGCCATGCGATGCGCTTCGTTTCTCTGACAACAGGATTGTCACTTCACCACGCCTCGCGGCGATGTACCGCCGAGCCGTGGAGCCTTGCGAATGTCTATCTGGACAAGGCTACGATCGACATCATAGTGCGCTGCACGCTCACATGGGAGAAGAAGGACTACACGTTTGATTATGAACTGAGTTTGACAGCGCCTCGTGCCGCTCATGGGCGTGGACAGAGCATGCCTCTCGGTGTGCAACGCGAGGTGCTTCGCGTAACGGGAGGGGAATTCAACGAAACCGCCCTCATCGAAAACGACGCTGGGCAGGTCAAGTTGCTGCATGAGCACGTTTTTCTGGGCGAGCAGCAAGGCTCGGAGAAGTATGTCACGACAACCGCCCCACCGGATCACACAATGTTGTTCCGCCTATACGATCTGGAAACCAACCAGCGTGCCAACCTGTTCAAGCGGTATCTCGGTAGCTGGCAGTATTTCAACTTTGATGCCTTACGCCTACGAGAAAGCAGCGCCCAGCCACTGGAGTTGGAGCTTGATTCGGACGGGGCGAATCTGGCTTCCGTACTGTTCAACCTGAAAAGCTCGGAGGAGCGGTTATATCGAAAGGTCGTAGATGCAGCCAAGACCGTGGAGCCCAAACTAGACCTCATCAATTTTCAGTCGCCCGATCCTGAGCATGTGTATATGTTCTTCGAGGATGAGAAGGGAAAGCGTTTCAGCGCGACCAACATCTCGGATGGTACACTCCGCTACCTTGCTCTCTGCACCCTCGTCATTCTGAACCGTCGGTTCGGCAAGGAGGAAGGAGGAGCGCCGTTTGTCATGATCGAGGAGCCTGAGAACGGAATCTTCGTGGGTCATCTCAAGCCGCTATTTGAGTTGATTGAACCGTCGGGCAAAGAGGGACAATACCTGTTCACGTCTCACGCTCCGTACTTCATCGACCTATTCGATGCGTGCCTCGATGGCGTGTGGGTCGCGCGTAGCCCCAAACCACATACCCATACCACGATCGAGCGCCCCCCAAAAGGCAAGATGGAGAAGTGTCTTGGTGAGTATTCCTTGGGCGAGATGCATTTCAGGGGGTTGTTGAAATGAGAATAGGGTATGCCGTCCAAGGATCGACCGACCGCGCTTTCCTACACGGGTTGAAGGAGCGGTGGTGCAAAGATGCCGAGATGGTCGAGGGTGCATTTCGCGGTTCGACGGGGCTTAGCCTTCGACGTGAGCTGGCGAAGATATGCGACGATCTGTTCTGTCGAAAAGGGTGTGATGTCATCGTATTTCTGTCTGACGCCGATGAAGCCAACTGGCGTGACATTCAGAGGCAAGAGATAGGCAAGGTGCCTGACCCCATAAAACCCGTTGTGGTGTATGGGATGGCTGATAGAAACATCGAATGCTGGCTTTGCGCTGATGCACGGTACATCGCCGAAAGAACAGGGCGGGCGGCAGAGGACTTCGCTGTCGATGACCCGAAGGGCGCGTTCGAGTCGGCGATGCATGTCTCGCGGGATGATAAACGAGAATCAGAGATCGCACAACTCGTCCGTGAAGCGTGTGCCAATGTGCTGCAACAGTGGTTGCGGAACAGCAGGTCGTTTAAGAATTTCTACGACCAACTGCTGGCGATGAGCAAGCAGCGAGACTGTGTAATCGAGAATCTCCGCGAGAGTGGGGCCTGATCGTGCGAGCGAAGTGCGCGAGCGAAAGGGGGTCAGGCTTACTTATTGGGAGAAGGGGGAGAAGGGGGGCAGGCTTACTTATTGGGGGGAGGGGGGGAAGGGGGTCAGGCTTACTTATTGGGGGGAAAAGGGGGT
>JAGLWJ010000332.1 GCA_023133475.1 Phycisphaerae bacterium
CTAAGCGTTCTTTTTCAACAGCCTGTTAGACGTCGTCATGATGGGAAGGCTCGGCCGCGGGACCAGTGTGGGTCAGTATCGTTCCTCTGATCGCGAGGCAGCCGAGTCGGCTTTACGGGCGGTGGGGCTGTTCGAGCTGCACCGCAAACCATACGGGGAGCTTTCGGGCGGCCAGTTGCGACGTTTGTTTATCGCGCGGGCATTGGCCTGTGAGCCGGATATGTTGCTGCTTGATGAACCCACGGCCAATCTTGATCCGCTGGTGCAGCGCGAACTGCACGACCTCCTGCGCGAGTTGAGCAGCCATCTCACAGTGGTCATGGTCTCCCACGATCCCGCGTTTGTCTCAGAGTTTGTCCAGCAGGTTGTGTGCGTCAATCGGAAGGTCCACGTCCACCCGACCGGCGAACTCGACGGGGCCATGCTGAGCGAGTTGTACGGTGAAGAGACCCTGCGCATCGTCAGGCATGATCAGCACTTCGGTAACGGCAAATCATATGATTGAGTTTTTCCAGGCCCTCGCGCGTCATACCTTCCTACAGTATGCCCTGTTAGCGGGCGCTTTGGCCAGCGTGGCCT
The DNA here is from genome assembly GCA_023133475.1 of Phycisphaerae bacterium. GTDB lineage: Bacteria > Planctomycetota > Phycisphaerae > UBA1845 > UBA1845 > JAAEQG01. The sequence continues at coordinate 580 of JAGLWJ010000332.1, forward strand.
GCGGCATCGTTGGCAGCTACGTCGTGGCGCGACGCATCACATACCTGACCGGAGCTATCGCCCACAGCGTGCTGGGAGGGATGGGAGCGGCACACTACCTGTCGGTCGTCAACGGCTGGCCGGCTCTTAGACCGGTTCACGGCGCGATAGTGGCAGCCCTTCTGTCAGCCGCGGTGATCGGATGGGTCAGCCTGCGCGCCAGGGAACGCGAGGACACCGTCATCGGCGCCATCTGGGCTATCGGTATGGCGGTGGGGATCATCTTCATCTCGCAGACACCCGGATATAACCAGGAACTGATGAGCTATCTATTCGGCAACATTCTCATGGTGGGGCCTTCTGACCTGTGGCTCATGCTTGGCTTGAACATTCTGGTTGTCTGCACGGTGCTCCTGTTTTACAATCGGTTCTTGGCGGTCTGCTTTGACGAGGAGTTCGCCCGCGTGCGTGGATTGGCGGTCGAGTTCTATTACTTGCTACTACTTTGCCTGACGGCCCTAACAATTGTCATTCTCGTGACCGTGGTGGGGGTAGTGATGGTCATCGCTCTGCTTACAATACCCGCCGCTGTCGCCGGAGGTTTTTCACGCACACTGGGGCGGACAATGTTCGCCGCCATCGGCCTCAGCGCCATATTTACTACCGCCGGTTTGGCACTCAGTTATCAATCCAACTTGCCGGCCGGCGCAACTATAATCATCTGCGCCGGGGTGACATACATTGTCGTCGCGCTTGCCACGAGAGTCCTGAGACGCCGACAGCTGAATACTTCGGCGGAGCGCAAGCCCTGAAGGCTACAGCCCATGGAAACGCCTTTCCGGCTTCGCGCCGGGTGTAACACCGTCGTCATTTGTGCGTGGTGTACGCCCTCGTGCGCCACGTGAACAAGGGGCAGACCGGGAGAGGCTGCAGCCCACGCGAGCCTGAA